>DATELT010000042.1:0-8520 GCA_035276245.1 Chthoniobacterales bacterium | reverse complement strand
TAGGTGGCGAAATCCGAAGGCAACATGACGTAGTCGCGAAAGTAAAAGAAGATTAGCGCGATGGGGATAATCGTGACGGCGGTGTAAACCAGTCGGCCGGCCAGAAAGATGCCGGTGCGATAGCCGAGATAGTTGAGGGGTTTGGTAAGGAAAGAGTTGATCTGGCCTTCACGGATGTCGGCGGCAATTTGCCAGTCGTCTTCCGTGGGCGTGACGAGATTCGATACAAGGATCATTAGTAAATAATAGTAAATCATCAAACCGTAATCGTAGCCACCAAAGCCTTTGCCACCGGGTTCTTGAAAAATCGCGCGCCAGAGAAAGACGGTACCGGCAAGTGGAATCAGGCCAAAAAGCGCGCGCAGGAAGTAGTTCCAGCGATAAACGAAGGTATTCTGCAACCCGATATTAAAAACGCTGACGTATTTGGTCAGGTTCATTCGCCTTAGGGTCACTAATCACACACGAGTCATTCTGTTCTTCTTTTTCGCGAGTTCCACCGCGAGGTTGATCGCGGCGATCATGCTATCGGGCCGGGCGACGCCTTTGCCAGCGATATCGAAGCCGGTGCCATGATCGGGACTGGTGCGAGGAAAAGGTAAGCCGAGGGTGACATTCACGCCGGAGTGAAAGGCGTGAAGCTTTAACGGAATTAAACCTTGATCGTGATACATGCAGAGAGCGGCGTCCCATTTCCTGTTAGCGAGATGGAAGAAGAGTGTATCGGGAGAGATGGGGCCGTCGAAATGGGATGGTTGGTAGTTGATGGTTGATGGTTGATGGTTTAGCTCGGCAATGGCGGGGGCGATGATGTCGACTTCTTCCCGGCCGATCTTTCCGGATTCGCCGGCGTGCGGGTTCAAGCCCGCGACAGCGACGCGGGGCTGTGCGATTCCACGACGGCGGAGGAAATTGTCGAGCAGCCTGCCAACCCGGACGATTTCAGATTTTTTGAGCAATTCGGGAACGTTGCGAAAGGAAACGTGAATGGTAACGAGCGCGACAGTAATCATACCCCCGGTGAGAAGCATGGCGTAGTCTTTTGTCCCGGAACGCGCGGCGAAGAATTCAGTCTGCCCGGGAAACGAGAATCCGATTTCGGCCATTCGCGCCTTGTGAATCGGGCCGGTGACGATGGCCTCGATTTCACCGGAAATTGCTAGAGCCACGGCTTCTTCCATCGCCGCGAACGCTACTCGAGCCGAATCGGCTGTCGGGGTTCCGGCGACCGCCTTTCCGACGTCGCCGATTACCTTGCAATCGAAATCACGCCGCAGTTTTTCAGAGGCGAGGGCGGCCCTGATAATTTCCGGGCCGACTCCGGCGCTATCGCCGAGAGTGATTCCGATGCGGAGAAGCATCGTACACTTTCTTGGAAGTTCTGGTCGTGCGCAACGAGCGGTTCATTAAGGAGTTCTTATCAGGAACCGTTAGCGCAGAGAGTTGGAAACACAGAATGCCGGGACTGGGCACCAGGCTAAAACGGTCGGAAAACTACGGAAACTCAATACATCTTAATGTAAGCTTTCTGGCGCAGACTCGCGAGCCAGTGTTCCTGCATTGCCTGTGCTTCTTCGCTGGCGAGTTTTTTCTCAATTTCATCGCGAACCTCGGCAAAGGAGCGGGTAACGCCGCCCTGTCTACCCTCGACTTTGAGAATGTAATAGTTACCGCCGACCTCGACGATGTTGCTAACTTTACCGGGTCGCAAGTTGAACGCGACTTTCTCGAGCGGGGCAGTCAGCGTGCCGCGGTCAACCCAGCCCCAGTCGCCCCCGAGATCCCGCGTACTGTCTTCGGAATAAATCTGTGCGATCCGGTCGAATTCGGCGCCGTTGACGAGCTTGCCCAGAATCTCTTCCGCCATTGCTTTCTGCCCGGCCCGGTCAGAAGTGCCCGCCGAGATCATAATCATGCGCAATTTAACTTGCTCCTTGCTGGTGAATTCTGCGGCATGTTTGCGGTAGTAATCCTGTATCTTGTTAGGCGAAATGAGGGTGTTGACTTCCACATTTTTGTGCCGCATTGCCGAGACAATCATTTTTTCGGTCTCCATCTTCCGAAATTCCCCAAGGGTAAAAGTCTGGGCCTGTAGCGCTTTGATAAAGGTATTGCGATCGCCGTTGAAGTTCTCGCGAATAATTTCCTGCACCCGCTGGTCGAGATAGTGATCGGGAATCTGGTAGCCGTCTTTTTTGAACGCCTGAAGGATAAGCTGGCGGTCGATCAAATCCTTGAGCGCTTCGGTGCGCGCCTGGGTGATTTTCTTGGCCAACTCTTCGCCGCGGTACTGATCGCGCAGGAGTCTCTCCTGTGGAGCGGACACGCCTCGCACCTCCGAATAGGTGATGACATCATTATTGACGACGGCGGCGATGCCATCAATGACTTCGGGTTCAGCGGCCAACGCTACCCGACAGAACGGTGACACTGACAGCAATGCTGCCGTTGCCAGGACAACTACAAGGGGACGAACCATATTTTTCAGAGTTTGCGAAGCAGCTCGAGGATCTCCGGCAACCGCTTTTCGATTCCTGGAGCTACTAAACGAGGGAACTTACCCGCAACAAGTATGAAATCTCCGCGTCGTGTCAACATCAGTTTGTCCTCACGCGTTTCCACTCGGGTAATCTCCTCTGCGGCGGCGGCTAGTTTGATCCGGGTAAAGTTGATGAGATTTTCTACAGCTTCCGGAAACAGGCCAAAGCGATCTCGCCATTCCTTAACTAGGCGCTCTAATTGTTCGGCAGTCGTGATTTCGGCGATGCGACGATAAGCTTGGATTCGTAAAGTCGTATCACTGATGTAGCTGCGAGGGAGAAAAGCAGAAACCCGGCCGGTCCCCCGGACAAACTCGGCTTCGTTGGTAGCGACGAAATCGAGCCGCAAATCCACTTCGAGGCGCCAACGCGCTTTTTGTCCTTTAATCTGGGCGACAGCCTGCTTGAGCAATTGACAATATAAATCGAATCCTACCGCCATGATGTGGCCGCTTTGAGCGGTGCCGAGAATGCTGCCCGCGCCGCGGATCTCGAGGTCCCGCATCGCCACCCGGAATCCAGCTCCGAGCGAACTATACTGCTTGATTGCGCTTATTCGTTTGCGTGCGGCGCCAACCATCATCAGTTCGCGCGGCAGTAAGAGGTAGGCATAAGCCTTGTGCTCGGCACGCCCAACGCGACCGCGCAGTTGATAAAGATCCGCCAGACCGAAACGATCGGCGCGATCAATGATAATGGTGTTGGCGTTTGGAATATCCAGGCCGCTTTCGATGATAGTGGTACAGACCAGAACGTCGATTTTTCCGCCCACAAACCGATGCATCACCGTTTCCAGTTCATCTGAATCCATCTGGCCGTGGCCAAACTCCACCCGCGCATTTGGGCAAAGATCGGCGATGCGATCCCGGATCTTTTCGATTGTTTGCACCCGATTGTGCAGGAAAAAAACCTGGCCTTGGCGTTCCAGTTCACGGTCGATCGCGTCGCGAATGATACGTTCATCGTAACCACAAACGACTGTTTCGACGGGAAGTCGGTTTTGCGGCGGCGTTTCGATTGTCGACATGTCTTTCACGCCGACTAACGAGAGATAGAGCGTACGCGGGATTGGAGTGGCTGAAAGGGTGAGAACATCGACCAGTTTGAACAGTTCCTTGAACTTCTCCTTGTGCAGGACGCCAAAGCGTTGTTCTTCGTCGATCACTACCAGGCCGAGATCTTTGAAAGCGACGTCGCCCGAAATGAGCCGGTGGGTTCCGATAACAATGTCGACCCCGCCCTCGCGTAATAATCGCAAAACTTTCTTTTGCTCCCTGGGCGAACGGAACCGGCTTAGCATCTCGATCCGGATCGGATAATCGAGCATTCGCTGCCGGAAAGTCTCGAAATGTTGCTGTGCCAGTACAGTCGTCGGCGCGAGAACCGCAACTTGTTTTCCATCCATTACCGCTTTAAAGGCGCCTCGGATTGCAACTTCAGTTTTGCCAAATCCAACATCGCCGCAAATCAGTCGGTCCATCGGCTGCGACCGTTCCATGTCGGCCTTGGTATCGATAATGGCCGTTAGCTGATCGGGCGTTTCACGATACGGAAAAGAATGCTCGAATTCCGCCTGCCATTTGGTGTCGGCACCAAACGCATGGCCGGGGTGGGTTTGCCGTTCCGCTTGCAGTGCCAGCATTTTTCCGGCGTAGTCAAAAATGGAAGCAGTGGCATTTTTCTTCGCTCGCGCCCATTTCGCGTCAGCCAGTGAACTAAGAGGTGGGGACTTTTTGCCAACCCCGACGTAGCGTGAAACCAGGTAGGCTTGTTCTAACGGGACGTAGAGTCTCGCTTCGTCAGCGAATTCGAGGACGAGAACTTCCTGGGCGCTTTTTTGTTTTTGCAGAGCAAGCGCTTCGCTGGTCCATTTCTCGTCCGGCGGACCTTGCACTTGTCCAACGGTTGGGCTCGGCATTTCGATCAGGCCAAGAAACCGACCGATCCCGTGCTCGAGATGAACGACGAGCTCGCCTTCGTTGAGTTCGCTGAAATCAATCTGTGCCCGATTGCGCCGCTCCGCCCGGCGAAGTTGCCGGCGGCCGTGAATTGGGAAACGCCCCAACAATTCGTTGGCGGAAAGGATGACGAGATTCCCGGCCGGAAAACAAAATCCGCGGCTGAGTGTTCCTTCGAGCAGATTGATCTCGGTGAGAGCATTGGACGGAATGATCTCGCGAAAACGTTCGATCTCGCCCTCAGTTTGAAAATAGATTGCGACGGTTGCTTGTTCGTCGCGCCACTGTTTCAGGCGTGCGATAAACCGCGCGCGATTCGTTTCTGCGAGCATGAAATCGCCCACCGCAAATTCACCGATGTCGCATTCCACGAATGCGCCTGAAAAATCTTCTTCGGGAGCGTCGGGTAAAGTGCTATCCCAGGCTTCGCTTATTTGAATGTGGAATGGAGAGATAAGCTTTCCCGAGCCGAACCGGACTGGTGTTTCCGGCGTTGCAGGAGCTCCCCGCTCCAAGGCTGGATCGAGTTCGATCACCAGCGCATCATCAGCAATGTAGTCTCGAACGTAACCGCTTGTGTCGTCAGCGGCGCTTAGCAGGATGCTGGCTTCTTCACGCCTCCGTACCGATGTCTGCGTGTCGAGATCGAATTCGCGCAGCGATTCAATTTCGTCGCCGAAGAATTCAATCCGGAGTGGAAGTGTTGTTTGCCATGAGAAAACGTCCACAATTCCGCCACGGACCGCGAATTGACCGCGTGTCGTGACCTGGACTACGCGTTCATAGCCTGCACTCGACAGTGCGTTCAACAGGTCCGCCATTCCCAAGCCCGCTCCGCGTCGAATTTCGAGAGATGCGGAACGCAATTTACCGCGCTTCGGAGCAGGCTGATCTAACGCCGCCCGAGTTGTGACGATCAGTTCGGACGCACTCCCTTTTTCAATTTGGGACAACAACGCCAGTCGTTCCGCTGCGATCTCGGGATCGGGTAAAACATTCTCGACCGCCGCGAACTCTGCTTCCGGTAAAAAAGCAGCATTGAAATTCCAATTGGAGGCGCTTTCGAAAAAAAGCTCCTGCTTACGCACGGTTGGGCATATGGCCCAAATTGCGGAATCCCGGTGCCACATAGACGCGATGGTTGCGACAAGGAAGGGCTGTGCGCTTTCGATGACATGGTTGAAATGGACTGGGAAATCCGCTGTCGTGATCTGGCGCAGTTTACGCCCGATCGGTTCGGCCGCTGCGGCAAGCTTGAGGAAACCCTCTTTTTCCACTAGAAGCTGTCGCCGAAAAGCGCGTCGACTTCAACGCAGTCTAGCTGAACTCGTTGTGCTACGCAGTTAATTCGTGATCGTCACCGGCGTGCCGACGCTGACCGATTTGAAAAATTCTTCGGCCATGAATTCCGGCATCCGAATGCATCCGTGCGACGCCGGATAGCCCGGTAAATAACCCGCGTGCATTCCCACCCCGCCGTGAATGCGCATGAAGAAAGGCATGGGCGCACCCTTAAAATGGGAACCAGGTGGCATTGGATCTTTGCCGAGCTCGACATTCGGCTTCACAACATTGTCAGCCGCATCAACATAATCGCCATATTTGGTCGATACGTGATTGACGTCTTTTTGCTGAATCGCGAACTTGCCGATCGGCGTATTTAACCCCTCGCGGCCGGTCGATAGCTGTGAAATTCCAGCCAGTTTCCCGCTTTTATAAAAATAGGCGCGCTGCTCGCCCAGACTGATTTTCACGGTTGGTTTTCCGCTCATTTCATCGCCATCCCAGTAAGAGACATTGTCTTGCGGGGCCGCCGCGGAGACCGGTCCCGGGCCGTAAACGCCGCCCAGATACTGGGTCTGAGTGGAAAACCGTGGGTCTTCTCCACAACCGCCAAGAAGGATGCTGGAAAGCGCCAAAACCAGCCCTGCAAGCGGACCTTTGCTCCCTTTTTTCATCAATCGGTCAGGATGTTCCCTATCGCGAGTCTGAAGTCAAGAAACGGTGGAGGGTTAGGCACCATAAGTTATTCGCTGCCCTGACCTCTTCGCAGGCTTGAATTTTGCTTTTGAACGCATCTACTTTGCAGCTCCCAAACCTTTCCATGCCAACCTACGAGTACGCCTGCGCCAAGTGCGGCCACCATTTCGATGCTTTTCAGTCGATGCGGGACGAGCCGTTCCGCGAGTGTCCGAAGGAACTTTGCCGACTGCCGAAGTGGGGACACGGCAAGGTGAAACGACTGCTTGGTACCGGCGCCGGAATCATTTTCAAGGGATCTGGGTTTTATAGCACCGATTATCGAAGCAGCTCCTACAAGGAAGCCGCAAAAAAGGAAACACCGGCTACGGACAAACCGAAAACTGAGCCAAAAGGAGAAGGAGCGTCGGCGACGCCCGCGAAGCCGGAGAAAAAGAGCGAATGAAGACAGCAACTCCAGTTCAACTCACATGTCCGGAATGCCAGCGCGAGAACGAGGCGGAACGGGTCTATTGCCATGATTGCGGCGCCCGGTTGGATCGTTCGGCTTTGGCTAATCGCAAGACGGCCAAGATGGAAACGGCCGAGGATTTACACAAGCGGATGCGAGGGATGTTCAGCCAGCGCCGAATCAAGGCACGACTGGCCTTTTTTAAGACTGTCAAGATCGTCCTGGCGGCCGTTGCCGCGGCTGCCTTGGTGGTCACCTTACTTCCGCCCGATGTCCCGCCAGCGGTGAAAACCGAGACATTACCAGCCCAGATTAACCTCAGCCTGGAGAACCTGACGGAATCCCGGCAGCCTCAGACAATGCAATTTTCAGAGGGAGACGTTAACGCCTATCTCGCCAACGTCATGAAGCACAAAAAGGAAAAGTTGGAACATCCTCTACTCGATTTTGAGCGTGCTATCCTTGGGTTCACCGAAGGGAACTGTCGCGTAACAATCGAGCGATCGATTTTTGGCTACTCGATCTTTACTTCCGCCGACTACGACGTCCAAGTTAAGGACGGCAAGATCACAGCTACACCAAAGAGCGCAGCTATCGGACGCATGCCGATTCATCCCAGCGCGCTCCCGTACGCGGGATTTCTATTTAGTGATGCGGTCGCGGCGATGGATCGCGAGCATAAGTTGCTGAACAAGGTCGGTTCGATTCAGCTACACGACAAAATGGTCGAAGTCGCCAATAAAACCGACGCCGACGCGGCTGGTCGTTAGGGCATTCATTTCGCCGCCGTCGCAGCGGACGTAAGTGTTCGGACATTCGCTGCAGTATCTCAAAAATCAGGGCGCCGATAGCTCGGCGCCCTCCAAGGCATCTCGGATGCCAGTTGAATTTTAATCTTCGCTTAAGCAAGCCCCATCGTCCTAAGCAGACGATTATCGATAACCCCGTCGGCCGGCAGACCGTGGTTACGCTCGTATGCCCGAATGGCATATTGTGTCCGCGGACCGATTACGCCATCGATCGGGCCGCGGTAATATCCGGCGCGGGCGAGCCCTCGCTGAACGCGAATCACGACCGCATCGTTGTAGTCCCGAGAGGAGTATCGGTTGTAGTACGGGTAACTGGAGTTGTAGTAGTTGTTATAGCCGTATGGATAATAGCTATATCCATAGGGGTATCCGCCATAAGAGTAACTCCCGTAATAGGGGTAGCCCGAGTAATAACCGCCGTAATATGGGTAGCCGCCATAATATCCTCCGTAGAATGGAACACCTATTCCGACGTTCCAAAAAACGCTGCTGCTACCCCGCGAATCGTGTCGATGAGTATTTACAACGACCGTCCGTCCGTTTCGTGTTTGGACAAGCCGGTGTTTGGCAAACACCGGCGTCGTTACGCACAGTGCGGCAATGGCTGTAAGAATGAGTAGTTTTGCCTTCATAAGTCCTGTATAATTTGACGGTCGTCCGACAAAAATCTTTCAAATTTTCCGTAATTTTGGTAAATGCCCTTGAGTGTGCTGGTTATTTAGCCCGCTGAGGGATAAATTGGTAGCGTAAGAGCCAATACGATAAGAAAATCGAGAAAATGT
>DATELT010000041.1:0-2557 GCA_035276245.1 Chthoniobacterales bacterium | reverse complement strand
TGTAGGGCGCGACGACTTTGAACAGGTTTGGATCGACCCAGGAAATAGTTTCTGTGGTTCGCAAGTTCGAAACCACATTGGACATGCGGGTCTAGTGATGCGCGAAATCGTAGATGAAGTTGCCGGTAACAACTCCTTCGTCCCGGATGACGCGAAAATTTTCATATGCAACCGCGCCGTCTCCAAAATGAACATTTGTGGAAGCGCTATTGAACCCGACGGTCCGAAAACGGCCCCGCTCCATTTTCAGCGTCCCATCGCCTTTCCATGTCGCTGGGGCGGCGCTCGACCCACGAATCACGAGCTGCACATTGGCGGCGTGCGGCCAATCCCAATCATTGACGAAATCGCGCATGTCGGCCGGGGCGAGAGTCCGCAGCGCATTTGGATCGATCGTGCTGGAGAGATCAATCCGAAAGTCGTTTGGCGCGTTAAGCAACCGCCCAGCCAGCTCCCCACTTTCATGCCGCACGTGAATGTCGCGCACCATGGTGCGCTCGCCATCCCACGAAAATTCGGCGTTCGCGCCGAGAAACAAAATTCGTTTGAAGGTAAAGCGGTCGAGCGCCGCGTGGCCGATTGCCTGCCAGCGCGGCTGCCCTTGACCGAATCTCGCTGTTCCGGAGATCTCGAACCGTGGTGGGGCCAAAAAATTAATGTCGGAGATAATACTGCCGAGGCCGACGCTTTCGAGCAATGGACGCAAGTTAAGACTGCTGCGCGCTCGAAACTGGATCTGGTTCATCGGACGCCGCCAGGTCGCGTTCGCACTGAAGGCGCCGAGGTCGTCCTGCAATTCGCACTGGCGGATGCTCAACGTTTGATCAACAAACTCGCCTGCCAGGTTCAACTTTCGCGCCTGATAATTGCCACGCTGGAATGGCCCAGACTGGAGGCTCCCTTCCACCCGCGCATTCTCCAGGTCTGCGATATCGCCATTGAATTTGATCTGCAAATGTGGTCGCTCCGAAAATTTGAACTGTTTCAGCTCGCTCACCACGCGCTGCAGGATGCTGAGCCGCCTTAGCCATTCTTCCTCCGTGGTTTCTTTCGATTGCTGATATTCGTTGCGCTTGATTAGTTGTCCCGTCGCGGAGATCCGAATCCCGCAAAAGATTCCGTCCGCCTGGCTGAGATAAATCTGTTCTGGCGGAAAATAAATGTGCGCGTGCAAACTCCTGATTTCAGCATGTGGCGCGTTGGGATCCGCCCCTTCGGGCAGGGGAAGCGAGACCTGAGCGTTCCGGATATCGATCGCGTTCAAGAATGGCTGATGCTGCAGCAAGGCGGCATAATTGACGTCTAGGGAAATGCGACTGATCTGCGCGATGGTGTTCTCACGGTTTTTGTAATCGAAAATGCGAACGTCCTGCGCCACCAGTCCGCGAAATGGATCGAGGGTGAGCCGGCGCACAGACGCTTCCACCCCATGCTTGTGCAATTCCTCGACGATCAGGCCCCGCCACTTTCGGCCGAATCCTTTCTTCGCCAGATACCAGCCGCCGCCTGCCATCGCTCCGAGGGTTACGACAACGAGAAACCGCAGCGTGGTAACGAAAAAACGTCGTGCCCACGAATGCGACCGACGAGGCTTCACCACGAAGGATTCTTGCGGGGGTCCTAAAATGGCGGGCATGGTCTATTCGTTGAAACGTTAAAGCGTTGAAGCGATGAAGTGTTGAGGGGAATGTCCATCGAACGCTTTAACTCTTCAACGCTTCAACGTGTTTTCCACCTCCGATCTTCCCGTCGTCAATGCCTCGCTGAATGCCATCAGTACGATTTTTATCTCGGCGGGCTGGTACTTCATCCGACGGAATTTTTGGCAGCGCCACGTCGCTTGCATGATCACGGCGCTCATTTCCTCGACTTTGTTTCTCGTAGGCTACCTTACCTATCATGCCCAGGTCGGTGAAAAATCTTCCGGTTACCGCGGCTGGCTGGCGGCGATTTACTTCCCGATGCTGGCCAGCCACGTTTTGCTCGCCTTCGTTACCCTTCCGCTCGTCATTCTTACCCTCGTGCCGGTATTTCAACGTCGCTGGGACAAACATCGGCGGATCGCAAAGTGGACGATGCCTATCTGGCTATATGTCTCCGTCACCGGCGTCCTTGTTTACATGATGCTCTATCAATGGTTTCCGCCGCCGAGTCTTGCACAGCCGCGCTGAATGTTGTTTGATCATGCTGCGGCCAGCCCGCTCCTAAAACCATGGTCACCATCGCAACCTTCAACGAACAATCGAAAGCGAAACATCTCCGCGACCGGCTCCAGCAGGCTGGCATCAGCGCCGAAATCATCGGCGACAGTCATCTGCAACGCGTCGCTTTCATGGCGAAACCTCAAGCCAATGTAAAAGTGAAAGTAGAAGAAGATGACTTTGGCAAAGCGCACCAAATGATGCGGGAGTGGGAGGCGTCTGATCCTGATGTCGGGGCCGCATTGCGTTGCCCACAATGCGATTCCTCCAACATCGAATATCCGCAGATGACCCGGAAATTCCTCACCCCGGCAATCGCAAGTGTTCTCTTTGCCATGAAGATTTTTCCCAAGGGC
>DATELT010000040.1:0-13390 GCA_035276245.1 Chthoniobacterales bacterium | reverse complement strand
ATGCTCGGTGTTTACGAAACATTTGCGCGCGATCATTGCGCCATTCCCGTCTTCGCCGGGGCAAAATCGGAGAGCGAAAAATTCCCCGGCGCGGTGCAGACAATGACGATTGAAGCGATGGTGCAGGACCGCAAGGCGATCCAGGCCGGCACTTCGCATTTTCTCGGGCAAAACTTCGCGCGTGCAAGCGGCATTCAATTTCAAAACCGCGAAGGCAAACAGGAATTTGCCTGGACGACGAGCTGGGGCATGACGACACGCATGGTTGGAACGCTCATCATGGCGCATGGCGACGACGATGGAGTTATCTTACCGCCCCGTATCGCGCCGACACAGGTTGTGATTCTTCCGATCACACCGAAGGAGGAAACACGGGGGCAGGTTCTGGAAGCTTGCGAAAAGCTTGTCTCCGAGCTTCGGCTCAAAAGGTATGCCGACTTCGGGCTTGAGGTAGAGATCGATCGCCGCCAATTCGGTGGCGGAGTCCGGAACTGGGAATGGATCAAAAAAGGTGTTCCTATTCGATTGGAGCTTGGTCCACGCGATCTTGAGAAAGATTCGGTGACAGTAAGTCGGCGGGATCAACACGTGAAAGAGAAACAATTCATGGCGACGAGCGAATTTGTTGCCCGCGCGCCCGAGATTCTTGCTTCGATCCAACACAATCTTTACCAGCGGGCACTGAAATTTCGCGATGCCAATACCCGGACGATTGAGAGCAAGGAAGAGTTTTACGATTTCTTCACTCCCAAAGACTCGGCAAAACCTGAAATTCATGGCGGCTTCGCACTTGCGCACTGGAATGGCACGCGCGAAATCGAAGAGAAGATAAAGAGTGACCTCAAAGTCACCATCCGCTGCATTCCTTTAACCGATCCGGAACCTAGTCGTTGTATTTTTACCGGCCAGGCGAGCGAGAGGCGAGTGATTTGGGCTAAGGCGTACTAGTGGATTGATTGACGTCGGAATGCGCGTTGTTTTACCCTTATTCATGAGTAATGAGCTCACACTTTACAGTCGCGCCATGTGTTCGTGGTGCATCGACGCGAAGGATTTTTTGCAATCCCGTGGCTATAAATTTACTGAGATCGACGTTGGCCGGAATCGCGCCGCTTACGAAGTGATGAAGGAAATTTCCGAGCAAGGTTATGTGCCGACGTTGGTGGCCGGAGAAGAAGTGCTGGCAAATTTCGACGTCGACCAGCTGGAGAAATTTTTAGACGAGCATCGGATCGAACCGTAAATGCTGTTCGGGCTTTTTCTCACCCTCGGCGTTGCCGTCCTTAGCGTCGCGCTGCGGAGTTTTCAGGCTTCGCTCTCGCAAAAGCTCGGTGCGCTTGGGATTTTGATCGCCACGTTTCTGGCCTTTTATTTTGTTACCGGAAGCGTTGGCTGGGGGATTGCCGGCGGCGCGTTTTGGTTGTTTTTGCCCTGGCTGGAGATTCTCACCCGCATTCGTGCTTTGCGCCTGCCGAAGGAAAAACGGTTACGACCTAAAACTCCACCCTCGGCCAGTCTGTTTCCCGCGCTCGATGAGATTAGCCGCGAAATCGAGAACGAAGGTTTTGCTCACGTCAATGACGCTGGCTGGGATTGGGAGGATTACCGGCAATTTTTCCGGCTGTTTTATAAGACCGACGATCGTGCGCAGGCCACGATTTGTCTGAACGAGCAGCACGATCTTTCGTTTTATTATTTGCGCATTTCGTCGCGCGCAAAAAATGGCCTGATTTGGACGACTTGGAACTACCCGTTGTCTTACGGATTGAAGTTAACGCCGCAATTTCGGATCAACCGTCAGCGGCCAGATCAAAGCTTTTGGCAGCTCTATCAAAGCCATCGCGAATTTCTGAAAAGTCACTCCGTGGAGACGGTCCTGCTTGATTCTCTCGACGATGAGCGCATCCAAACCGATATCGAAAATGATTTGCGCGATCAAATTGCGCACAATGTCCGTGCCGGGGTGCTCAAACTGGCGGCGAACGACGAGGTGAAGTACTCCTGGCGCGGGATGATTTATCTCTGGTGCCAGTTCCTACTCGATCTCGTTAGGTTGTGACCTCTTCCTCTTGACCTTCAACGACTGTGGCCGAGAGGAAGCGGAAGAGTTGTCACACTTTCATGACCTCGGCTTCCTTGCGTGCGAGATGATCGTCGATCGATTTGACAAAGCGGTCGGTCAATTTTTGGACTTCCTCTTCGGTATCGCGCATGCCGTCTTCGGTTAGCCTACCAGAGGCTTTCAGCTTTTTCGCTTCATCCAGCGCAGTTCGGCGATTCCCGCGCACCCGCACCCTGGCTTCTTCGGCCATTTTGCCAAGTGAACGAACCAGATCTCTGCGCCGCTCCTCCGACAATTCCGGGATTGGCAGCCGAATAATCTTCCCATCTACCGACGGCATAATGCCAATCCGCGATTCGTTGAGTGCTTTCTCGATATCGCGGACTGTTCCGGCGTCGAACGGTTGCACCACGAGCAGTCGCGGTTCGGGCGTGGTGATCAGGGCAAGCTGCTTCAATTTCATGGCGGAGCCGTAGGCGTGCACATCGACGTTCTCGACCAAGGCCGGCGAAGCTTTCCCGGTGCGCACCGCGGCGAACTCGTGCACCATGAACTCGACACTTTTTTCCATCGCCATTTCTGCCTCGAGAAGAATGTCGTCCTTGCTCATAGAAAGATTCTGGCGCGAACAAATCCTAATCGCAAACCAATGTGCCGATTTTTCGCCCCAGCACTACGTCACGAATGTTCTCGGGCTGGTTCATGTTAAAAATGACAATCGGGATTTTGTTGTCCATGCACAGACTGAAAGCAGTCGAATCCATAACTTGCAACCGCTTGCTCAGCGCCTCGGTGTAGCTCACTTGGTCATAGCGCTTCGCGTTTGGGTTTTTGTTGGGATCGGAATCATAAACGCCATCTACCTTGGTCGCTTTCAGAATCACCTCTGCGCCGATCTCGCTGGCACGGAGTGCGGCAGTGGTATCGGTAGAAAAATAAGGGTTGCCAGTGCCCGCGACGAAGATGACAACACGGCCAAGCTCGAGATGACGGACGGCCCGGCCACGGATAAATGGCTCCGCCACATTTTTCATTTCAATCGCGGTCTGCACCCGCGTCTCTACTCCGATTTGTGTGCAGGCGCTTTGTAACGCCAGCCCGTTGATCACGGTCGCGAGCATTCCCATGTAATCAGCGGTGGTGCGATCCATCCCGCGATGAGCGGCGGAAGTTCCACGCCAAATGTTTCCTCCGCCGATGACAACGCCGACCTGCACGTCAAGGTTGCGCACTTCCTTAATTCGCTCGGCAATGGCGAGGACGATCTGCGGCGAAATATTTTCCCGCGCGCCCGTTGCTTGGAGAGCTTCGCCACTCAATTTAAGGACGATGCGTTTGTACGCGGCGGCTTCCGTCTGCATCGGGCGTCAAACATGGCGCATCGCAGCTGTAATGGAAACAAAAATGCGTGCATTGTGGCCACTGTCACGGTGGCCACGGCTCCAGACAGACTGGACGTGTGCAGAGTAGCTGCGGCCAGCGACGGCGGCTACAGCTACGCGATCCTGGAATGGCCACGCAAAAAATCTGCCGCGCTCATTCGCCGTTTTCCTTCGAGCTGAACTTCATCTAACGACAAGGCATCTTTTCCCGCTGCGACGACTAACTCGCTTTCGCCCGCCAGAATTTCGCCGGGGTTTCCGCTACAATGGACAATTGTCGCCCGAAAAAT
Source organism: Chthoniobacterales bacterium (assembly GCA_035276245.1). Lineage (GTDB taxonomy): Bacteria > Verrucomicrobiota > Verrucomicrobiia > Chthoniobacterales > UBA10450 > AV69. The sequence goes on along the minus strand of DATELT010000040.1, from coordinate 9,656 downwards.
CTTTAGCCTGCGCTTGTCGAATTCCATAAAGCCCCCTGGCCATGGATTGAACGCGCGAATTTTTCTTTCGATTACCTCGGCTGGCATGGCCCAATCGATCCGGCCGTGTTCGCGTTCGAGTTTCGGTGCGTAGGTTGCAAGTTTGCTCTCCTGCGCCGTGCGAGGTGCCTCTCCTTTCGCAAGAAGAGAAATAGCCTCTCTCAAAGACTCAGGCGCAATTTCCGCCAACCTGGCCTGCAGGGAACCGCCTGTCTCACTGGGCGCGATGTCGATTTTTTTTGCGAGCAAAATGTCACCGGTATCAAGGCCTTCGTCCATATACATCACGGTGATCCCAGTCCTGCCGTCGCCCGCCGCAATCGCCGCCTGAACCGGCGCCGCACCCCGCCACCGGGGCAAGATCGATGCGTGCAAATTGAGGCATGCAATCTTTGGAATTTTGAGCAGTTCGCGTGGAAGAATTTGCCCGTAGGCCATTACAACAATCACATCCGGATTCAGAATGCGTATTGCCTCAATGGCCTCTCGCGCCTTGATCCGGAGCGGCTGAAAAACCCGCAATTGGCGTTCACCTTCAGATGTCATGTGCGCGACGCTCAATTGTTGGCTTGCCGCTTTAATGGGAGGCGCCGTGAGTTTCTGGTCGCGACCAACGGGTTTGTCCGGCTGGGTGACGATGCCAACCAAATGATGCTCGCGCCATTCGTGCAGCATTCGCAGTGTCGGCACGCCAATCTCGCCCGTGCCGATAAAAACGATCCGCATTCTCGTTAGGAATGCAGGGAGATCGGAACCCGCCTTCGCCGGCGTCGCGCCTGTTGCGCCGCAGTCGCTTGCGCCATCATTTTTTCACCGGCCGTGACTTCGCGCGATCCGACTGAGGAAGCGCAACCAGTGCAGAGATAATCGTAGAGTTCTTTATCAGGCAAAACTAGCAGCAGCCGTTCGCGCACCGGCATGGTCGCTTTGCATTTGTCGCAATAAAGAGTGGAAGCGGTGAAATTCTCAAACTGGTTCATTGTTTATGCCCGTCCACGCCGTTCACGCTGGCGAGGATGTCGAACAAAACCTTTGCTGGTGGCTGCATCGCGTCAACCACGGTGATGCATTCCGCTGGGTAGTAGGTCAGCACCGGGCGCGATTCTTTTTCATAGGTGTCGAGCCGTTTTTGGATTACCTGCTCATTGGCGTCGTCGAGCCGGTTATCTTTCAGGGCGCGCTTTTTCAGCCGCACGAACAGCGTTTCGCGATTTGGACAAGCGAGATGGAAGACTTTTCGGACGTCGATCATGTTCTCCATGATTTTTGCCTGACTGACATTCCGCGGAATGCCGTCAAGCACGAGAGTATCGATATCTGGTTTGAATTTGTGAGCTTCGACCGCAGCCTCGATGGCTTCTTTCCAAAGCTTCACTGTAATCTCGTCGGGTACGAGTTGGCCTTTGCTGGAGTATTCGAGAAAGGCCTTACCTACTTCTGTCCGCGTATCGATGGAACGGAAAACATCGCCACAGGGGCAGTGAAAAAAGCGCGGAATGCTGCCGAGGGTTTTGCCCTGTGTACCCTTGCCGCTTCCGGGCGCACCGAAAAGGATGAACGTCTTGTATCTCATCATGACTGGAATCTTCTTTTATAAAACAAACAGAAAATCTGAGCAACGATTACAAACCGATATCGGCAAAGTCCAGTTCAGGCTCGGCCAAAAAATACTGCGCTTAACTTAAAGTCTCCTCAACGCCCTGACGGCTGCTACTTCGCCGGCAGCGGATCGACATTCACCCGTCGTCCCGCTCGGTCGAAGCGCACATTCCCATCGACCAGCGCAAAAAGTGTGTAGTCGCGACCGAGCCCGACATTCTTGCCCGGCAAAAATTTCGTTCCCCGCTGCCGGACAATGATGTTGCCGGCAACGACCAGCTCGCTTCCAAATTTTTTCACGCCCAGCCGTTTGCTGACGCTATCCCGCCCGTTTTTTACGCTACCCTGTCCTTTTTTGTGAGCCATGATTACTCCGTCTCCTTTTTCGCACTCTTCTTTGTCCCCATGCTGATCGACTTAATCTTGAGTCGCGTCAGTTTTCGCCGATGGCCGACCGTACGGTGATAACCTTTCCGCCGTTTAAATTTGTAAGCGACGACCTTTTTGTCTTTGCGTTGCTCCACTACTTCCGCCGTCACTTTTGCCCCATCGATCGGCGCGCCGTGCGTCAGCTTGTCGCCGTCAGCATGCATCAAAATCTCGGTAATCACAACCTGCTTGCCTGGCTCGGTCTCGAGCAAATCGACGTCAATCGTGTCGCCTTCCGCGACGCGATACTGCCGGCCACCGGTCTTTATGATTGCAAATGCCATAAGGGAGCGTTGTTGCCGCTTTTGAGCGGCGATGCCTTCTGGGGAAAAGCCGCGAACAATCCCACAAATGTAACGTACGTGCAAGGGAAAGGTAGGAGTAGTTCATCGAACCAGATTGGCGTTCGCAGGCGATTGAGGTCAATCGCTCCTACCTGAAATCAGAAGCACAATTTCGCCTTTTGGTCGATGCGCTTCGTAATGCGCGAACAACTCGGCCGCGTTGCCGCGGCGGTATTCTTCGAACTTCTTGGTCAGCTCGCGTGCGACGCAGAGTTGGCGATCTGGGAAAATCTCGACCGTAGCGGCGAGGGTCCTCGTCAATCGGTGCGGTGACTCGAAGAAAACTGACGTCTCATCGCGCGCGGCGGCCGCCCGTAACTCGCGCTCGCGTCCACCGCTTTTTGTCGGCAGAAAGCCGCCAAAGAAGAATTTTTCCGCGGAAAATCCAGAACCGACGAGCGCGGTTAAAATCGAGGAGGGACCGGGAACGACAGTAAACGGCAAATCACGTCGAATGCACGCGCGGATCAAACGTGCGCCGGGATCGGACAATCCGGGCGTACCTGCATCGGTCACGAGTGCGAGATTTTGACCGGCGACAATGCGCTCGATCAGCTGCGCGGTGCGCATGGCTTCATTGTGCTCATGAAAACTGACCAGCGGTTTCTTGATTCCAAAATGTTTTAGCAGCATGCCGGAGTGCCGGGTGTCTTCCGCGGCGATGACATCGACCAATTTTAAGACCTCAAGCGCACGCAAAGTAATGTCGCCCAGATTTCCGATTGGCGTGGCCACGACGTAGACCATGCCACGATCATCGGATGAGATTTGGTTTTGTGCCATTCGACGAACAAGAGTTGCCTACTCGCGATTTATCGGAGCAGGGAGGCTGCACCTTGGCAAGGGATTCGAGCAGAGCCGAATGCCGGAGGCAAAACGAACCTAAATAGGGAGGATCATATGAGGATGCCTTTTTATTTGCTGGCGCTGCTCGGATTGGCAGGGTGCGTTTCCGAACCGCCAGTTACGACAACGACGACAACGACAACTACGCGCGAAACTGTGACCACTGGTCCGGCCAGGACAGTAGGGCGTGAGGTTCTGGTTACGGAGGCGCCGCCGCCGGTGCGAGTTGAAACCAGAACAATTGCGCCTGGTCCTAGTTATGTTTGGACGAGCGGTTATTGGCGGTGGACTGGTACCCATTATGAATGGGTGCCTGGCAGTTGGATTCTGCGTCCGCGCACGACGGCAGTCTGGATGGAAGGTCACTGGGAACGCCGCCCGGGTGGCTGGGTCTGGGTCGCCGGTCAGTGGCGGTAACCTTCGGTTTTGGTTCATCGAACACATTGATTTTTGCCGGTAAAGGAATCGATTTGCTCGATGTTGGGAGTGACGCGTTTGTTGATTTATGCATCGAGCCGCGCCGCGAGCAATTCGCCGGGCCGGCGCGCTCGTTCGCGGCCTGGTTGTGATCGTTCTCGGCCTTCTGGGATTGGTCGCACTGATCTACTTCGAGCAGAACTCGATGATTTATCACCCGCGGCCTTACGACCCGAGCTATGCCCAGGCGTTACCGGTTAAGGGCGAAGAAATTTCCTACACCCTGCCTTTTGGAAAGCAGACCGCATTTTATATTCCTGCGCGCAATGCCGGCCGACCGCCGGCTCGGCTGTGGATTGCGTTTTGCGGAAATGGCTCGCTTGCCTTGGATTGGACGACAATTCTTGCCGGTTATCCGAATTCTAGCGACGCATTTCTGCTCATTGACTATCCAGGTTATGGGAAGTGCCAGGGCTCTGCCAGCATCGCGAGTATGCGCGCGTCAAGTGATGCCGCGCTGAATACGCTGGCGGAACGGCTCGGGCTTTCCGGCGAAGAATTGGAGTCGCGCCTTTGTACAATTGGCCACTCGCTTGGCTCGGCGGTGGCGATTGATTTTGCAGCCCGCCATCGGGTCCAGCGAGTGCTCGCAATTTCGCCTTTCACAACTTTGCGCGAGGAAGCGGCGTGTATCGGCGGTCCGCTTTCACATTTACTGATCGAAAGCTATGATAACCGCTCCGGCATCACTGAAATTCGAAAACGAAATCCGGAGGCGAAGATTGCGATTTTTCACGGCACGGACGACGAGGTGATCCCGGTGCGGATGGCGCGCGAGCTGGCACGGGAATTTCCGTTCATCGACTTTTTCGCGGTCGACGGTGCCAATCACGTTAGCGTTTTATCTGAGGAGCACGATAAAATTATCCGTTGGATGAACGATTGAGGCAATCCGCGCCCGCCTGCCTTTTAAAGCTCGCCCATATGTGATAGCTTGGAACGATTCAAGCTAGGGAGCACAGGCGATGAAACCGAAGAGTCCGTGCGAAACCGAAAGCTGGCGGGTTCCGCAGACCGATTATTGCTTTCGCTCCGATATGGGAGAATGGCGGGGGCATTGGTGGACTCCGGGCGACGGGGGTGAATCTGCTCAGCGCCGGTTTTACGATTTCACACGTCAGTTCATGCTGGAATCGGCTCGGGAACGAGCAAAAGAGATGTATGTCTTCGCGTTAGTAATGCTGACCGCCGCCTGGCCAGTCGGCTACATGATCTACAGCGTGATAAGCCTGCTACTCAAAGGCCGACCGTTGGATTAGTAGTTCACGCCCGAGTTGAGTCGCTAAGACCGCTTCGCGTCAGAGGCCGATTGCACGCTGTTTGCCGAAATCAACGCGGAGGCCAGAGAAATTCGGCGCGACGTTCGGGCGTGGCTTCGGGGGCGAAACCGTGGCGCATGATGTTTTCCGTGACGACCCGCGGGACGAGGAAGTTGAGAAGGTAATCGCTACCGCCGGCTTTGGTGCCACCGCCACTCATTTTGAATCCGCCAAAGGGATGACGACCAACCACGGCGCCGGTGCAGGAGCGATTGACGTAAACGTTCCCCGCAACGAGGTCGGCTTTGATCCGCTCGATGTTGGCGGGGCTGCGTGAGAAGAATCCGGCTGTCAGCGCGTAATCGGTATCGTTAGCAATTCTGATCGCGTCGTCGAGATCGCGTGCTTTCAATACACTCAACACTGGACCGAAGATTTCACACTGGCTGAGCGTCATTTCCGGTTTCACATCGGTAAAAATTGTCGGAGGAATGAAATAGCCTTTGTCCGGAATGTTGCCGGCTTGGAACGCGAGCGTGGCTTCGGTTTTCCCCATCTCAATGATCTCCTGAATTCGATGGTATGCAGTCTCATCGATCACAGGACCGACAGTGATTCCGGGTTGTTCGGGATTACCAACGCGCAGGCTGGCAGCAGCCGCAAGCAATCGATGCATCACGCGTTCATAATTTTCCTCGAGCACGATGAGCCGCGAACAGGCGGAACATTTCTGCCCTTGATAACCAAAAGCGGAGTAGATCGTGTCGACAATGGTTTCATCAAGATCGGCGTCGGAATCGACAATAACAGCGTTCTTCCCGCCCATCTCGCAGACGACGCGCTTGAGCTCGCGCTGGCCCGGACGGGTTTTGCCGGCCGATTCCCAAATTCGCAGACCGACTTCACGTGAGCCGGTAAATGCGATCATTTCTACGTCGGGATGATCGACCAGATATGAACCGATGACCGAACCGCGACCATGCAAACAATTTAAAACTCCCGGTGGAACGCCTGCTTCCTGGAAAACTTCCATCAAGAGTGAGCCAAGAATGGCTGACGGCTCGGCCGGTTTCATGATGACGGCATTCCCCGTGACGAGTGCGGCGGTGACCATTCCGCAAAGAATCGCGACTGGAAAATTCCACGGCGCAATCACGAGCGCGACGCCTCGCGGCCGGTAATGCTGATAGCTTTCCTCGCCGGGCACATTTTGCGTCAGGCGAGGATATCCGATGAGACGCATTTGCCGCGCGTAAAAGAGGCAAAAATCCATCGCCTCGCGGATGTCCCCATCCGCTTCGGCCCACGCCTTGCCGACTTCGAAAACTTCGACCGCGGAAAGTTCGAAACGGCGCCGGTCGAGAATTGCGGCCGCGCGCTCAAGCAATCGACAGCGCTCTTGCACCGGCGTGCGCGCCCACGTTTCAAAGGCGCGCCGTGCCGCTTTCACTGCATGTTCAGCTTCCGGAATCCCGGCCTCGGCGACGTAACCAATGATTTCGTCGGGCGAACTCGGATTCACCGACTTCAGCAGCTTGTCAGTCCAAATTTCTTTCCCATCGATCACTAAGGGGTGCTTCTGTCCAAAATGCGCTCGCACTTCGCGCAACGCGTTGCGCATGTTTTCCTGACATTCTGGATAGACGAAATTGACGAGCGAAGCGTTCTTGTAAGTGTCGCCTGGCGTCTCGAGGGTGGCGCCATTGCGGCCTACTCGATCATCCTGAGCAAAATCGAGGAATCGTGTTGAAGTTACCTTTGTGTCTTCCCGGCTGGATCGCTCGCCTGCGCTCGGAATGACGGACAGAGCAAGCGGCTTCTCGCCATTCAGCAGCTCCCGCGGGTCGCGCAGTAATTGGGTCGCCGAAACATGCTCAGAAAATTTTGCCCGCAAAAATCCTTCGTTCGACGTGTTTTCAAGGAGCCGCCGTACCAAATACGACATGCCGGGCAGCAGTTCGCCGACCGGTGAATACTCGCGGACGCGATAACCCATATCGACGAGTGCGCGTTTGATCGGCCCTGCCATTCCATAGAGCAATTGAAATTCGAAACGGCTGCGATCGATCTGTAGCTCTTCGACCAAGGCCTGCGCGTAAGCGATGCTGCGGACATTGTGTGAACCGAACGCCGAGGTCACGATCGACTCGTTCTCGAGCAGGATGCGGGTAAGTCTTTCGAAATTGGCGTCGCTCTCCGCTTTCTGCAGCCAGACCGGAATGACCCAGCCGTTCTGGGTCGATTTTATTTTTTCGTAATCCCAATAGGCGCCTTTAACCAACCGAACGGTAAACCGTGTCCCGCGCGTCCTCCCCCATGCAATCAAATCGCGCAGATCAGTTTCGGCATCGCGCAGGTAAGCCTGAATTACAATGCCAGCATGCGGCCAGTCGCGAAACTCTGGCTCGGTGAAAAGCGTGCGAAAAAGTTCGAGCGTCGCGTTTTTGTGCGAGTAGCTTTCCATGTCAAAATTGATGAAAGCACCAAGCTCTTTGGCGCGGCGCAAGATCGGGCGGAGCTTCGGAGCGAGATGCGCGATGGCGTCAGCCGGATCTGCCGGATTCATTTGCGAATAGAGCGCGGAGATTTTTACGGAGACGTTTACGACGGGGAAGAGCTCTGAGTTTTTTCCGAGCGGATCGGTCCAGCCGCGAGTTTCGCGAGCGAGATGCTCGAGTAATTCCTGGCAACGCCCCGTGTATTCGGCCGCTTCCTCTTCGCTGACGACAGCCTCGCCCAGCAGGTCGACGGTAAATCCGATTCCTTGCCGCCGTTTCTTGCGCAACGTCTTCATCACATCCTCGGGATTGCGCCCGGCGATGAACTGCCGCGCCATGCCCGAGACGTTCCAGCGCAAGAATTTTCCGCTAATGATTGGTACGATGCGCGCCAGGGAGACGCCGGTGCGGATTAGCGGCGCATAGCCGTTGCGCATGTCGGCGAAGTATTCATCGAGATGCTGTACGATATCAGAGCCGCGACGCAGCGAAGCCAGAACGTCGACGAACCGGAACATTTGTACCTTGAAATGTTCGTCACGCATCGAGAACTCCATCATGCGCTGATAGAAACCGGCCTTGCTGAAAATCGATTCTGGGTGGCGATCAACCAGATCAAAGATTTGCATGCCGCGGCGCTCGACCTCGGCTTGGATGGGACTCATGCCCGACTGTAAACCGCGCCTCGTCGTTGGCAAAGTCGCGACTGATCAAGCGCCGGCCCCTGATTACGCGATTGCCGGAAGCATAAAACTCGGGTAGCGACTCCATAAATGATTCCGCTGCGGCAGGAATTCGCGAGTGACAACACGGCCGGCATTTGTCCGGAAGCGGCGGCAGCTCTGGCTCAGGCCAATACCGGTTCAGCGCCATCCTATGGCGACGACGAATGGACCCGGCGGCTATGCGATGAAGTGCGCGACCTTTTCGAAATCGATTGCGACGTGTTTCTTGTTTTCAATGGAACGGCGGCGAATGCGCTCGCCCTGGCACAACTTTGCCAGCCCTTTCACAGCATCATCTGTCATGAGAACGCGCACATCGAAAATGACGAATGCGGTGCGTGTGAGTTTTATACTGGCGGATCGAAGCTGATTCCCACCCGCGGTGCAGACGGCAAGCTCGACTTGTGCGAAGTGGAAGCAGCACTGCTGCGCCAACATGAGCTTCACTCGCACAAGCCGCGTGTGATTAGTCTTACGCAGGTTACGGAACTCGGAACAGTTTACACAGCGGGTGAGATTCGCAAAATTTCAGCATTCGCGAAAGAGCGTAGGATGCTTTTACACATGGACGGCGCGCGCTTCGCGAATGCCGTTGCCGCGCTTCGGTGTGCGCCGAGAGAGATTACCTGGCAGGCAGGCGTGAATGCTCTTTCCTTTGGCGGGACAAAGAATGGTCTGGCCGCGGGTGAGCTTGTGGTTTTCTTTAAGAAACAACAGAGCGCTGACTTTGATTATCGGGCCAAACAGGGCGGTCATCTCGCCTCCAAGATGCGCTTTCTTGCAGCTCCCTGGCTCGCTCTGTTAGAGAACAATATCTGGTTAAAAAATGCGCAGCGCGCGAATGATACAGCGTTGAGATTAGCCGACGGACTGCGTGGTTGCGGAGTCGAGATCGTTTTTCCAGTTGAGTCCAACGCCGTGTTTGTTCGGCTCGATGCAACAATCGCCCGGAGGTTGCGCGAACTTGGATGGGATTTCTACAAATTCATTGAGCCGGATGTTTACCGCCTGATGTGCGCGTGGTCGGCCAACGACGAGGCGATTACAGCGTTGCTTTCTGACTACGGAAGTTGCGAGTCTTCGGTGCGCTGATAACATCGTACAATGACTCGCGCTGGGGCGATCGCTTTCCTGCTGTCGATGGCTGTTTGTGGTTGCCGCACGGCCGAAAATGTGGCTTCGACCTCCGCGTCGTTTGTAACGGCACCCGTGCATTACGTAAGCAAGAAATTGGGAGGCGATGAGACAAGCACCGAGACGACAGAAACGACCGCTTACGAAAATCAGCCGGTAGAAACAGCGCCTCCGCCGCCGCAACCGGGCCCTGCCCGATCGCCCCGTACCATCACATCGACGACGACCACCTCGTCGCTGCCGCCTCAGCAGAACGAAACCCATCCGTCAACGTCCGCAACCTCCCATCCAGGAACGACACCTCAG
>DATELT010000039.1:0-6815 GCA_035276245.1 Chthoniobacterales bacterium | reverse complement strand
AGTCTAAAGTGGGGATTAAGGGCAAATAGTCAGAGCGCAGAGCCATGCAAAGATCCGCAGGGTCCGATGCCCTGCGGATTCACGCCCATCGATCTGCTATTCCTCGACCTCACGCCGCGGTCGGCGCACCAGTTCGCCACCGCAGTTAGGGCAAACGCTTTTCATTTCTTGCGAACAATTTCCGCAAAAGGTGCATTCGTATGAGCAAATGTAAGCTTCGCCATCCATTGATAATTCGGTCTCACACCGCTCACATTTTGTTCGCATTTCCAGTCCCATGTTGTCAGTAATCCGGCCGAGCTTATGGTTTCGTACAACTACCAGCGCAACCGCGATGCACCAAACGAATTCAATTATCATGCAGGCATCGCGAGCCGAAATTTTCGAGACCGCTGCAAACCTCGAAAACTGGCCAAAGATCTTGCCACATTATCGTTATATCAAGTATCTCAAGCGCGGAACGGATCGTAATGTTGTGATCATGGCCGCCACTCGCTCCGGAATTCCAATTTCCTGGACATCTGAACAAATCATTGATCGCGAAAAAACCGAGGTGCGGTTTCATCACCTGAAAGCTTTCACTAAAGGCATGTTCGTCGTCTGGACCTTCCAGGAGACGCCCGCCGGCGTTCTCGTCGAAATCGCGCACCATCTGAACTTTCGCGTCCCTGCTCTGGCGCCGTTGATGGAGCCGATCATCGGCGATTTTTTTATCGGCCACGTCGCCAATCGCACGCTTCGATGCATGAAAACGCATTTGGAATCCAGGAGCTGACTGCATGTTCTCAAGCAAAAACGGGCAGCGTCGTTGCGTCATCACCGGTCTTGGTCCGATCACATGCATCGGTAAAGGGGTGGGTGGCTTTTGGAATGGCATTCTGGCCGAAAAAACCGGCATCGTTCCAATCTCCAGCTTTGATGCAAACGCATTCAGAGTCCGAGTGGCGGGCGAGATTCGCGACTGGAACGCGGAAGAGTTCTTCTCCCCCCATCGTCTGAAGCGGCTCGATCGATATGCCCAGTTTGCCGTCGCATCCGCCAAGCTCGCCTTAGACGACGCTGGGCTGGAATGCTCTCGCGAAAAACCGCAGGACCACATCGGTGTGAGTTTCGGCACCGCACTTGGCGGAGTTTGCAAAGCCGAAGAGCAATACATTCGATTTTTGAAAAAAGGCGCCCGCGGCGTCCAGCCGACGCTTGCCCTACAGGTCTTTGGAGGTTCAGCCCACTCCAACATCGCGATTGATTTTGGACTTCGCGGAGTAGGCACCACCAATTCAAACAGCTGCGCCAGCGGCACCGTCTCGGTCGGTGAAGCGCTCCGATATATTCGCGATGGTTTCGTCGATATCGTCGTCGCCGGCGGTGCGGAAGCTCCCCTAACTGGAATTACCGTCGGTGCGTTTGATATCATAAAGACGATGAGCCGTTGCGAAGATCCCGAAAAAGCCTGCCGGCCTTTTGATAAATTGCGTGACGGCTTCGTCATCGGCGAAGGCGCGGCTTCGCTTATCGTGGAAGAACTCGAACACGCGCGCGCACGGGGCGCGAAGATTTATGCGGAGCTCCTCGGTTACAGTCTTAACAACGACGGCTTTCACATGACGACACCGTTGCCAGGCGGCGAGTCATGCATCCGCGCGATGCGCGAAGCTTTGACCGATGCAAAACTTGCTCCCGAGCAAATCGATTACATCAACGCGCACGCCAGCTCGACGCAATTGAATGACGCGGCTGAAACCCTCGCAATCAAGGAGGTCTTTCGTGAACACGCGCGAAAAATCCCGGTGAGTGGAACAAAGGCATTTACATCGCATCCTCTGGGAGCGACCGGCGCGATCGAAGCCACGATTTGCACCCTGGCGCTCGAGCATCAATACATTCCCCCAACTCTGCACCGCGAAAATCCTGATGAGGCGTGCGATCTCGATGTTGTTCCAGATCACGGACGCGCTACGAAGTTGAATTACGTCATGAGCAATTCATTCGGGTTTGGCGGAATCAATGCCTGTGTGATTTTGGGAAAACTGCGTGATTGATTCTTTGTCACCGCGAGCGCAAGTTGAAGGGATTCCGATCAAGTTACCTTAAGGCTTCCGCTACTGGATCCCTCGACTTTGTTAGGGATGACGCTCTCTTACCTCTCCAGCAAATCAGGTCGATTTTCGCGGGTGCGTTTTTGCGATTGTTCTTTCCGCCATTTTGCGATCTCGCCGTGATTTCCGCCTAGCAGAACTTCGGGCACCCGCCATCCGCGAAACTCGGCGGGGCGCGTGTATTGCGGCGCTTCCAAGAGTCCTTCCCGAAAACTGTCGTCGAGCGCGGATTGCTCATCCCCGAGCACACCAGGGATCAACCGCACAATTGCATCTACCAAAACCACGGCCGCAATTGCACCGTTAGTCAGGACATAGTCTCCGATGGAAATCTCCTCATCTATCAAATGTTCAACGACTCGATGATCTACGCCTTCGTAATGTCCGCAGACGATGATCAGATGCGATTCTGCCGAAAGTTCCCTTGCCAACTCCTGATCAAAGCGCCGGCCGGCTGGTGACATCAAAATCACCTTCGGTTTCTCAAATCGGGCATTGGGGATTTCCTTTTTAAGTTCCTCCACCGCATTAAAAATGGGCTCTGGCTTCATCACCATCCCCTGCCCTCCTCCGAAAGGGGTATCATCCACCACATGATGTTTGTCGGTCGTCCAATCGCGCAGATTATGAGTGTGAAGCTCGAGCGCGTCGTTTTTCTGCGCCCGTTTCATCATGCTTTCATTTAGCGGGCCCCGGCAGATCTCGGGGAAGAGCGTGACAATATCGATGCGCATCGGTCCAATCTTCCATGCTCGATGTTGCATGCGCAATTGTACCCACAGTCGCGTAGTCGCAGCCCGGCGTCCCCGCGGGGGCGGTGGGCTACAGCTATTCGACGATTTCTATCGTAGCGCGCTGATTGTGCCGCGCGGCGGCGCTGGTGAGCAGCGCCCGAATTGATTGAATCGTCTGCCCGTTCCGGCCAATGATGCGGCCGACATCGCTTTGCCTTAGTTGCAGGCGAAAGATCGTCGTTCTGCCGGATGGAATTTCCGTGATGATCGCTTCATCTGGGAACTCGACCAGCTGGCGGACCACGAATTCAAGAAATTCGCGCATAGTCCGCGGATCGTTACGCCGGAGCCGCCTCGGGGGCGCCCGCAGCCCGTTTCTTATTTTTCTTGATCAGGCTGCGCACCGTATCTGACGGCTGGGCCCCGCGCGCCAGCCAGTGCTCGATGCGATCGAGCTTGAGCGTGCTGTTGTGCCCCTGCTTTTTTGGATCGTAGGTGCCGACGAGCTCAAGAAATTTGCCGTCGCGCGGGCTGCGTTTGTCAGCCACTACAACTTTATAATAAGGACGATTGAGCGCCCCTTCTCTACGGAGTCGAATTGAAACTGCCATTTTGGAAAGTGTTTAAGAGGTTAAAAGGGTTACAATGTTACAATGGGAAGCGCCAGGATCAATCTAGCGATGCAATCTTTGTAACTCTCTTAACTTCCTCTTCATTTTGCCCGCGTTTTTCATCAGCTTCCGCATCTGATTGAAACGCTGCAGCAAATCGTTGACTTCGGTGACGGTGCGGCCGCTTCCACGGGCGATCCGCTGACGCCGGCGCGCATTCAAAATGTCGGGCCGGCTGCGCTCTTCCAGCGTCATCGAGAGCACAATCGCTTCGACCCGCCGAAGTTGTCTGTCATCCACCGAAAGGCCGGGGACGTTATTCATTCCGGGCAACATGCCAAGAATATTCTCGAGCGGGCCGAGTTTGCGCATCATTTTGAACTGCGCCAGGAAATCATTGAAATCGAACTTCGCGGTGCGCAGCTTTCTCTCCAGTCGCTCCGCCTCTTCCTCGTCGACGACTGCGGCTGCCTTTTCGACCAGGCCAACGATGTCGCCCATCCCCAGAATCCTGCCAGCCAGTCGATCCGGCACGAAGACTTCAAACTGATCGAGCTTTTCGCCGACGCCGGCGAATTTGATCGGGCGATGCGTCACTTCGCGCATCGAAAGGGCTGCGCCGCCGCGGGCGTCGCCATCGAGCTTGGTCAAAACGATTCCGGTAATGTGCAGGGCGTCATTAAAATGTGTCGCCACGCTAACGGCCTGCTGGCCAGTGGCGGCATCGGCCACCAGCAGGATTTCCTGAGGCTGCAAGAGATCGCGCAACCGTTTCAATTCTTCGATCAGCGGCTGGTCAATTTCCTGCCGGCCCGCGGTATCGAAAATGTCAATGCTGTAGCCGCGATCGCTGGCCGCGGCCCCTCCATCGGGATGTCGATCATCGACCGCCGCCGTGGCCGCGCGCATTACATCTCTCTCGTTAGACGGTGGCCTGAAAACTGGAACCTCGATTTGTTGACCAAGAGTGGCGAGCTGTTCGATCGCAGCCGGGCGTTGCAAATCCATAGCGACCAGACGCGGGGAATGCCCCTGCTTCTTGAGAAAGAGGGCCAGCTTCGCGGCAGACGTCGTTTTCCCAGCCCCGTTCAGTCCCACCATCAAAATGCGCGCCGGCTTTTCCAGATTCAGCGGGGCCGCATCGCCGCCGAGTAATGTCGTGAGCTCGTCATGAAAAATCTTAACGATTTGTTGGCCGGGTGTGATACTGCGCAAGACTTCCTCACCCAGAGCCTTTCCCTTTACGCGTGCGACAAAAGTTTTCGCGACCTGGAAATCGACATCCGCCTCGAGCAACGCAAGCCGGACTTGCCGCAATGCGTCGTTAATGTTCGACTCGCTGATCGTGCCGTGACCGCGCAGGTCTTTGAAGATGTCCTGAAGTCTATCGCCGAGCTGAGAAAACATAGGATTAGTTCAACTGCATCCGCGATCGCCTACCCGAAAAACTTGCTGCACCACGCGTTCTATTTCTTCGGCGTCGCTGACGCACCAGCCGTGCCTTCTTCAACGGCAAACGTCCAATGCGCCTCCACTTTTTTGCCACCCGATTTTGCTTCGACAATGACACTGCATTTATCGCGCAACTTCTGCGTCACTTGATACGAGACCGTATTGGTTTTGGGATCGAATGAAGCCGAAACCAGGCCCAGCCCGCTCACTCGCATGGTAACGGTGCCGGGATCGATCGCACCAAAGGCAGATAGGTTCGCGCTGATCAGGGGCAGCGGATTACGGATCGTCTCGCCATCGGCTGGTTTGCTGGCGACGTTGGAGGCTCCGATCTCCGCCACGGGCGCGCCACCACCGCTGGACGTCGCGATCATTCCGATGGCGTCGGCAAAAACCTTTGGCTTGTTTCCTTCAATCAAATAGCGACCGAGCGAATCCATGGCCGAGCGATAGGTAATCGGCTGGCCATAAACAGTGAACAATGCTTCGTAGCCCGCTCGTGTCGCTATGTCTTTGACATGCTGATTGTAGAATCCGTAGGGAACCGCGAAACAATTGACTTTGATGCCGAGCCGTTGCTCAAGCGTCTCTTTACAGCGGCCTACTTCATTTTGGAGCCATTGCTCGTACTCGGGCGGGCTCAGTTTTTTCTTCGCCACTTTGTCATAAGGCTTGCGCAAATCCTGATGCGTCTCTGAATGCGCTTGAATATCGACACCGGCATCGCGCATTTCCGCCAGCTGTTCCCAGGTAAGGGCCTCTCCACCGCCAAAATGCCCGCCGCGGACTCCCTCGGTGTAGATGAAAAGAGTGAACGGGTAGCCGAATTTTTTCATAATCGGCCACGCCACGTCATATTGGGACTTCCAGCCGTCGTCGAAGGTAATAATTGCGCACCGCGGCGGGATATTTTTCTCGCCTCGTTTCCAGGCCAGAAAATCCTGCATACCGATCACGGTAATGCCGCGATTTTTCAGCTCTTGCATTTGTTGCTCAAACATTTGGGGCGTGATCTCGGTATCAGGCCGTCGCACCTGATTGACGAAGCGATGGTAGCCATAAACGACGACCTGAGCGGTCTGATCGATTGCCACTTTTACCGGTGGCGTCGGGGTCGCGACCGGCGCTGCCCTTGGTGAGGCCGATGTGCTCGGTGTGGCCGATGCGCCATGGGCCGACGTCGATCCTTCACCGATGGTCTCGGCTTTTTGCTTCTTGTTACAGGTCGCCAGAACGAGGGCCAAAAGCACAGGAACTGCTACTAATTTAGGTCGCATACACGTGAGACACGCCTTTAAATCTGGTCACGCTAAAAACAAGCGGTTTTTGCACCATCCTGGTGTCGGGCCGCGGTTTTTGCAGAAAATTTGTCAGCGCAATTCGATTCGTTTATCAGTCGCAATGCGGGGTTCGTTTTGGGCCGCAACTGTGACGCTGGTCGCGCTTTTTTTGGCAGGATGCAAGACGGTTTCGACGCAGGCACAGTTAAAGAATACCAGCCGCTCTTTCACTGCGGTCGTTGTCGATGCCGGCCACGGCGGACGCGACAGCGGCGCCTACCGCCGATATGGTCCACCAGAAAAAACCATTACTCTCGATGTCGCTACCCGGCTTGGCCGAAAATTGCGTGAGTCCCAGTTCAACGTGGTGATGACGCGAACGAACGATGTGTTTATTCCACTCGACACGCGCGTGGATATTGGGAACGGCACGCCAAACTCGATTTTCGTCAGCATTCACTTCAATGATTCGCGACGGCGCGGGGTAAAAGGGTTTGAGACGTACTATCGTTCAGCGTACGCGGCAGAGCTGGCGGAAAACATCCAGAATCGCCTCTGCTCGATTAAAGGTGCAGTGAATCGCGGTGTGCACACCGCCGATTACCGGGTGGTGCGCAAGACGATTTATCCGGCGGTATTGGT
>DATELT010000038.1:0-2399 GCA_035276245.1 Chthoniobacterales bacterium | reverse complement strand
GATTGAATACGTTTTCGAACCGAAGGGCTGTCACATCACCCAACGCGAAGTACACACACACACCGCCTCATTCGGGGTAGCCTTGCGGGGGGCGCTGCGTGAAGATCCGGACGTGATCATGGTCGGGGAAATGCGCGATTTGGAAACAATCTCGCTTGCCATCACCGCATCAGAAACGGGCCACCTCGTACTGGGAACATTGCACACCGGAACCGCCGCCCGCACCCTTGATCGGATCCTCGATGTCTTTCCCGCCGATCAACAGGAGCAAATCCGCATCATGATCAGCGAATCGTTGCGCGGTGTCATCAGTCAGCAATTGATCCCGCGTGCCGACGGGACCGGTCGCGTTCTGGCGATCGAGACGCTGACCAACACGCCGGCCGTTTCCAACGTGATTCGCGAAGCACGAACATTCATGTTGCCGGGCATCATCCAGACCGGGCGGAAACAGGGAATGCAACTGATGGACGACGCCTTGATCGAACTCCATTCAAAGGGGTTGATCACCGCGGAAGAAGCACTGGCCCGCGCCGACCAAAAACAAATCGTGCGAACACACCTGAAATCCACCGTTCGCGCACTTCAACCTGCAGTCTTTAATCCTTCATGACGCCGAGCCTCCAAGAACAGAACAAGGAACCGCGGATTACGCGGATTTAGACGGATGAAAGGACGGATCCTCCACGAAGAATTGAGTGGACAGATCATCGGCGCAGCGATGGCGGTACTGAATGAACTGAAACCAGGACTTGATGAGAAACTTTACGAACGTGCGATGGTAATCGAATTACGAGGTCGCGGACACTTCGTTGATGCGCAGCGTTCGTTTCCAGTCTTCTATCGAACCGAATTGATTGGAGATCTCATTCCCGACTTGATCGTGGACAACTCGATCATCGTCGATACGAACGTTGTCTCGGGCTTTAACGATACGCATGTCGCACAAATGATCGGTTATCTCAGCATTAGCGGCTTTCAGTTGGGCCTTCTTCTCAATTTCCAAGCTGCACGGCTGGATTGGAAGCGTGTCGTGCGACAACACAAGACAGCACTGCACGTTCCTGATTTACATGCGTCAGCAGCCTTATCTGCGAAATCCGCATAATCCGCGGTTCTGAGATGGCTTACTTGGATCAATTCTTGCAGGCGATTGTGGCGGAAGGGGCTTCGGATTTGCATATCGGGGAAGGCCAGCCCCCGAAAATGCGGCGGCACGGTGATGTCATGGCGATGCGTCCCGAGCCGGTGCTTCGCGATGAAGCCGTCCTGATGTTGAGCGAAGTCGCGGGACCGGCGAACTGGAAAATCTTCGACGAACGCGGCGACCTCGATTTTGCCTACGAAATGGACGCAGCATCGCGTTTTCGCTGCAATTTTCTTAAACAATCCAATGGCTACGGTGCGGTTTTCCGCCTGATTCCGACCAAGATTGCGACTCTCGAACAGCTTGGGATCCCAACGGTCGCGAAAGAATTCGCCAACCTGCGCGGCGGCCTCGTGCTTGTCACTGGCCCAACCGGTTCCGGAAAATCAACGACGCTGGCAGCGTTGATTGATTACATTAACATCAACTTCGCGCGACACATCGTGACGATCGAAGAACCGATCGAGTTCGTTCACAACAACAAACAGAGCATCATCACGCAGCGTGAAGTGCCAGCTAATACTCGCTCGTTTCCGGAAGCGGTCCGCGCTGCCCTGCGCGAGGATGCCGATGTCGTGCTCGTCGGCGAAATGCGCGACTTGGAAACCATTTCGCTGGCCCTGACTGCGGCCGAGACCGGTCTGCTCGTTTTTGGAACACTCCACACTAACAATGCGCGCAAAAGCGTCGATCGCATGGTCGACGTCTTTCCCGCGCCGCGGCAGCCTCAAGTGCGAACGATGCTAGCCAATTCGCTACGTGGAGTGCTGGCACAGCTACTCCTGAAAAAAGCAGACGGCTCGGGGCGCATCGCGGTAAACGAGATCCTGATCGCGAACGCAGCAGTGGCGGCAATCATTCGCGAAGGCGCTACACAAAAATTGCAGGATGTGATTGTTTCGGGTCGCGCCCAGGGGATGCAGTTTATGGATGACGCCATCTGGAACGTGCTGCAAAAAAAAATCGTTTCTCCATACGAAGCGTTCATGAAAGCAATTGATAAGAATCGCTTCAAGCAGTATTTGCCGGCGGAAGAAGCAGCTTTGAGTAATGCCGCTGGTGCAGTGCCCGATGACGAGCAGAAATTGCCGGGCAATTTCGTCAAACAACAGCGCCGCGCCTGAAACTACGGAGCGAATCCGCTATGGAAAGGTAACAATCCTGTTACCAAAAAGTCTCTCCTAACTCACCCCCGCTTCGCCGACGTTCGGCGAATAGTCATCGGTAAAATCTCAACATCGGAGGGAATTTT
>DATELT010000037.1:0-10012 GCA_035276245.1 Chthoniobacterales bacterium | reverse complement strand
CTGTCTCCGAACACGAGAATTGTTTTCATTTGCGAGGGATCACTGGGACGGGCACAGCCAATCTGGCAGCACAACAAAGAAAGCAGCGCACTTAGCCATTGCTTCGGCCGTTTCCGCATTCTACTTTCTGCGCTCACTCGATTCCGACATTCTCGGACATCGTTAACCCTGAAAATGTTTTATTATGGCAAATTACGGCATTAACGGCTTCGGGCGCATTGGACGCAATGTTCTTCGCGCCATGTCACAAAGCGACGTCAAGCGGGTCCGCGCGATCAATGATCTCACCGATACCCATACGTTGGCACATTTACTGAAATGGGACTCCGTCCACGGAAAATTCGACGGTGAGATCAGTTACGATGATCAGAACATCGTTGTGCGCGGGCACAAGATTCGGATTCTAAAGGAACGCGATCCGGGAAAACTGCCGTGGAAAGAGCTGGGGGTCGACGTGGTGTTGGAATCGACCGGGTTTTTCACAAGCCGGGACAAGGCCGAACTGCATATTAAGGCCGGCGCGAAACGGGTGCTGATTAGCGCGCCGGCGAAAAATCCCGACGCCACTATTTGCATCGGGATTAATGACGACATTTACGATCCGGCGAAAGACAAAATAGTTTCGAACGCCAGTTGCACGACGAATTGTCTCGCGCCGCTGGCGAAGGTGTTGCACCAGAAGTTTGGGGTGCAACACGGATTTATGAGCACGATTCACAGCTACACCAACGACCAGCGGATTCTCGATTTCCCGCACACGGATCTGCGGCGGGCCCGCGCAGCCGCGATCAGCATAATCCCTTCGAGCACGGGCGCGGCCAAGGCGATCGGCGAAGTGATCCCTGATTTGAAGGGGAAATTAAATGGCGGGGCGTTCCGGGTTCCAACGCCGGACGGCTCGGTGACGGATTTCACCGCAGTGCTGGAAAAAGATGCGACAGTGGATGCAATTAATGCCGCGTTCAAAGAAGCATCCTCCGACAAGAGCTACAAAGGCGTGCTGGAATACAGCGACGAACCGCTGGTGTCGGCGGACATCGTGGGCAATCCGCATTCCTGCATTTTCGACAGCAAACTCACGCTTACTCTTGGGAATCGTTTTGTGAAGGTGGTCGGTTGGTACGACAATGAATGGGGTTACAGCAATCGCTGCGTGGAACTGATGGAAATGTTGTCGAAGTAGTTGGACAGGATTTGCAGAATTAAGGGGATTAACCAGAAGAAGATGTGCTACGTCCCGCTTGAAATAAATCCTGCACAATCCTGTTAATCCTGTCTTATGCCAAAGCTTTCCATTCGCGATCTCGACGTGCGCGGGAAACGCGTGCTGGTGCGGGTGGATTTCAACGTGCCGGTGGAGGAATGCAACGGGAAGGTTGTAATCACGGATGACACCCGGATCCGCGAGGCATTGCCGACGATCAACTGGCTCCGGGAGCATGGCGCGAAAACGATTTTGATGTCGCACTTCGGCCGGCCTAAAGGGAAACCCATCGAGAAATATTCGCTTCGCCCGATCGGCGATTACTTGCACACGCTGATCAATCATCCCGTCATTTTCAGTCACGACACCATCGGCAAGATTCCGGAAGAAATTATCGCACACATGAAAGAAGGCGACGTGGCCTTGCTGGAGAATGTGCGTTTTCAGCCGGAAGAAGAAGCGAACGATCCGAAATTTGCGGAGGCGCTGGCGAAGCTGGGCGATCTTTATGTGAACGACGCGTTTGGTGCGGCACATCGTGCGCATGCCAGCACTGCCGGGGCCACGAAGTTTATTTTGAAGGCGGCGATGGGTTTCCTGATGGAAAAGGAGCTTCGTTATTTGCACGAAGAACTCGATCGGCCGGGCAAACCATTCGTCGTCATCATGGGCGGCGCGAAAGTGTCGGATAAAATTGGAGTGCTGAAGGCGTTAATGGAAAAGGCCGACACGATTTTGATTTGCGGCGCGATGGCAAACACATTTTTTAAGGCACAGGGAATTCCGATCGGCGCGAGTCGAGTTGAGGCCGACAAGGTAGATCTGGCCAACGAACTTCTTGTGCTCGCGAAAGCGAAGGGTGTAAAGTTGGTCTTGCCGGCTGACGCGATCATTGCGCAGGAAGTTAAGGCGGGTGTGCCTAGCCGGGAATCCGGAACGCTGACCCCAAAACATGGAATTCCCGATGGCTGGCAGAATCTCGATGCCGGGCCGGAAACAATTGCGCGTTTTACCGGTGAAATCGCCATCGCAAAAACGATTTTGTGGAACGGACCGCCCGGAGTTTTTGAGATTCCTGATTTTGCGAAGGGCACATTCGCGATTGCGCATGCCCTGGCGCAATCGAACGCAACGACAATTATTGGCGGCGGCGATTCGGTGACCGCGGTCAAGCAAGCCGGTGTTGCGGATAAGATGACTTTTATCTCGACCGGCGGTGGTGCGAGTCTCGAGCTACTTGAGGGGAAGGAACTGCCGGGAGTGGCAGCCTTGAGCGAGAAAAGCTAGACAGAATTCACAGGATTAACCGGATTTAAGAATTTTTTGAATTCTGTTAATCCACTCCAAAATTTTATGAGGAAGAAAATTGTCGCTGCCAACTGGAAGATGAACATGCTGCAGGCCGAGGCGGCGGAATTCGTCAAAGATTTGCTGCTGGAGATCGGCGACATATCGGCGGTGGAAGTGGTGATCGTGCCGCCGTTCACTGCCATCGCGAAAGTAGTCGATTCGCTAGGAAAAGCGCAGAACATCAAGGTAGGCGCACAGAACATGCATTGGGAACACAGCGGCGCGTTCACCGGCGAAATTTCCGCGCCGATGTTGCGCGATTTGTTTGTGCGCTACGTCGTGCTTGGCCACAGCGAGCGGCGCCAGATGTTTAGGGAGACGGACGAGATCGTGAATCGTAAGGTACGGGCGGCGCTGGAAGCGACGTTACGGCCGATTGTTTGTATAGGCGAAACGCTGGAGCAACGCGAGAAAGGGAGCGTGGAAAAAATTTTATCGCTGCAATTACATGGCAGCCTGGCTGGCCTCAAAAGCAAGGATTTCCAGGAAATTGTGATCGCCTACGAGCCGGTGTGGGCCATTGGCACCGGCCGTAATGCTACCCCACAGCAGGCGCAGGAAGCACACGCGTTTATTCGCGATACCCTGGCCAAATTGTCGGATTCGACGACGGCCGGTCGCATTCGCATCCAATATGGCGGCAGCGTGAAGGTGGACAACGCCCGAGCGCTGATGTCTCAGCCAGACATTGACGGGGCGCTGGTGGGCGGCGCCAGTTTGGACGCGCGTAGTTTTGCGCAAATTGTGCAGGCCGCGGAGGAGGATACCGGCGTCGAGCCGAGTTAGCTTTTGCAGCGCGGCCGCGCCACCGCGCTATTGTGGATAGACCTCGACCAAGGCAGTTCCAGTGGGGGTAGCACCAACTCCGTAGACAATCGCAGTGTAATTCCCCGCCGGAAGAGAGACATAGACAGCGGGCTCAGCTGGATTACGCGGGGCAAACCCGCTCGCCTGAATTTGTGTTTTATGCGGGCTGGTTTGCCAATTGTCGTTAGAATCAAGCAGCGTCCCTTGGGCATCGTGCAATTCCAAAGCGGGGTCAGGGAGCGGGTTTGCCAGCCCATATTGAGTAAGCGTCGGCCCCAACGCACGCACGACAAACGTCTTGTCACTGGTCACGATTAATCCGCCGATCATGACATTGGGTCCGATGCCGACAGCACCTCGGGTTGAAAGATTCGCCAGACGTGAGCCGGGGCCGCTATCCTGATCGTAAACTTCTACTAAAGCGACGCCGGTGGTGTTGCCAGAGCCGCGAACGATGGCGGTGTAACTGCCCGGGGCAAGGGTGGTGAGGATAGCCGCTTCCTGGGAGGAACCTGGGGCGCGTCCGGTATCCATGATATCCTGTTTGTTAGCGGCGGTAGTCCAGTTGTCATTGCTGAAAAGGAGCGCGCCGTTTTGGGCGTGTATCTCAAGCGTCGGATCCATTAGCGCGTTCGTCACCCCATGGGGAATAAGCGATGGGCCGATCCCGCGAGCCAGAATCCGCTTCGAATTACCGCCACTAACAATAAATCCGCCGATGAGAACGTTGTCGCCGGTGCCGACTTGCGCGCGGGTTGAGATGTTGGCGAGCCGGGCCGGACCTGTCGTCACCGTTACCGTAAGGTCTGACTCACGTTCGCACCGTCGAGATCAGTTGCCTTGGCCATGATATGGGCGGTGCCCGGTTGCAGTCCAGTGACCAGAAGATTCTTTCCGCTAATCGATGCTTTTGCGACGGCTGGGTTGTCGCTGGAGGCAGTGAAGGTCAGCGGCGAAATTACACCTATCGCACTAATCGAAACCAAATTCGCGATTTTGATCGGGTTAGGGCTTATGTAATTGCGCAGAGGCAGGGAATCGAGAGGGGAACCGAGGTTAAAAACCGGCACGGCTGCGATCTGATTCACAGTTGTCATCCCATTCCCCGTGACGTGACCAAAAACGGTGAACCCTCCGTTTTGCGTGTCGAGGTTCGCTGGCGGCCCGCCATTGTTCGCCAGATTAATGAACCACTGACTGGTGGCGCTGTTTGGGTTCCCGTCGACTTTTGCCATTGCGACAGTGCCTAACTTGTTCGAGATGCCTGGCTCATTTTGAATAGCCGCGAAAGTCGCGACTTGCATCGGTCGAGCGTTATTCGGATGTGCCGGATCGGCGGTGCCGATGAATCCGCCGCCTTGCACGACGAAACCAGAAATGGAACGATGAACAAAACTCGAGGCGAGCGTATGTGTCGTCGGGTCGGTAATGAAATACCGGCCGGAATTCACGTAATTCAGAAAGTTGGCGACGGTGATTGGCTTATGTTGTCCATCCAGCGCGATGTTGAAAAAGCCCGTGCTTGAGGGGAGCAAGACGCTCATCTGCACAGCGTTCGACGCATCCGGATCGCGAAACACCGCCGTTAGATCGATCGAGCGGGCTGGAGCTCCTGCATATTCCGTGAATGCTGCAATCGGCGTCGTCACAATTGGGGCAACGTTTTGCGCGGAAACCGTTATCGCGATCGCGACGAAAACGGAAAGCGCTACTGCCAAATTTTTTGTCATAGGGGACGCTTTGTTTAACCCAAGATTGGCTTCGGGCAAGTCGCTCATTGGTTTGGGCTATCATTTTTTGATCTCCAAATAGGTGCGCGCCGTAACGCGATTCGATAACGGGTCTATCTGCTCCACGCGCATCTGTTTTAGATACCAGCGGTCTTCGATTTTCTGCGCAGAAACGACTTCGAAGCGCTTGATCAATTTTCCTGCGGAATCGTATCCCTCCATTCGCATAAGCGCGCCGCTTTCCTTGTCGACCCACAACAGAATCGAGCCGTATTGGGGATTACCGGCAGGGGCCTGCAATTGCACCTTCCAACAATTGCGAGTGCGGATGAAATCGGAACCGCTAACGCGGGAATTCGGCCAGTAAAGAAACTTGAGCGCCAGGTCTTCGTAGGTGATGGCGGTGCCGCGCACCGGTTCGCTCAAGCGGGTGATTTTCTCCGAGCCGCTGCGGGTAATTTCAACGAGCCGTGAATCTTTCTCGCCAATCCGCAATTGCAAGGTTTCGTCCGGATTATTGAAGATGTAGCGAATGAGAGATCCGTTTTGAACGAGATGGAACGGGACAATCTTTGCCTCCTGCCGCAGTTGCCCCTGCAAATCGATCTGTTGTGCCGACTGACGCAACCGGACATTCGCCAGCAATTCATTGGCATCGGGAAAATTTTGTCCCGAAGTTGAACCCAGCGCCAGAAAAAGAGCAGCGATGAGAGTAGCTTGTTTCGTTCGCCGTGCACTTTTATTCTCGCACCGCGGCGGGGCGATTGAATGGACGAAAAGATTTTTCATTTAATTAACGAGCAATGGACGAATCCCGTTTTCGATTTGTTCATGCCGGCGATAAGTTATTCCGATATCTGGATGCCGTTCTTCGTCATCGCAGCCATTGCCTTTCTCATCTTCGGCGGTTTTCGCGGACGCGCATTTGTCTTTTGCACTACCCTGGCCCTTGCTCTGTCTAATGCCGCGGTCGATCCGCTCAAACACGCCATCGAGCGACCTCGTCCGAAGCAGGTGCAGACGGTACGTATGATTGAGCTGGAGAAAACCCGCCCCAAGTTTCTGAACATTTTCAAGAAACCGATCATCCGAGTTTCCACCGAAGCCGAACGAGCCCGCTCCGGCGCTTCATTTCCATCCGGTCATACCAATAACAACACCGTGATCGCGCTTTGTTGCACGATCTTTTACCGGCGCTGGGGCAAGCTGTACTGGATTGTCGCTGCAGCCGTGGCTTACTCGCGAATTTATCTCGGCGCGCATTGGCCGAGCGACATCTTCGCCACCGTTTTCCTCGCGACCGGCGAAACCCTTCTCATTCTCGCTTTATGCGAATTGATGTGGCAAAAAATCGTTTCCCGTCGACTGCCTGAAATCGTGGCACGCCATCCTCGACTGATCCCTTCTGCGGCTTCATGAAGATCGAGCGCGCCGTCTGGGTTTTTATTATCGCGATCACGGTCTTGCGCCTGACCCTGCTCGCCACCGCCGATCTCGAATTCGACGAGGCGCATTATTGGATGTGGTCGCAGCGACTGGCCCCGGCTTACTTTAGCAAAGGTCCCGGCGTTGCTTTTGCCATCCGCGCCAGCACCATGCTTTTCGGCGACAACGAATTTGGCGTCCGCTTCTTCAGCCCGCTGCTCGGTGCCGGCACGAGCCTGCTGCTGTTTTATTTGGGGCGCCGGATGTTCAATGCCCAAATCGCGCTTTGGGCTGTGATCGGGTTAAATGCCACACCGATTTTTAGCATTGGATCCTTCGTAATGACGATCGATCCACTTTCAATCTTCTTTTGGGTCGCGGCCATGTTTTCTTTCTGGCACGTGGTCGAGACGAGCCCGAAGTTTTCGTGGGCCTGGCCGTTGACCGGTGTGCTCATTGGTCTCGGGTTTCTCTGCAAATACACGAACATATTCCAGCTGCTCTCCATCATCGTAATCCTCGCCCTCATTCCCAAATTGCGGGTGGAATTCCGGCGACCCGGTTTTTATCTGATGCTACTTATTTTTGCGGCGTTTTGCATCCTGCCGGTGCAGTGGAACCAGCAACATGCCTGGGTTACGATTGGGCATCTGAAATCTCGTGGCGGAATAGCTCAAAGTCTCGGCTTTCACCCACTGGAATTCCTCACGTTTATCGGGGAACATTTTGTCACTTATTCGCCGCTGCTTTTTCTTGGGGTCGCCATCGGCGTGATTGCGGTTTGGAAACGTGCGCAACAGCAACCGCGTCGCCTTTTCTTGATGTGGTTCGGTCTGCCGGTCTTCGCGTTCTATGCGCTGCTCTCGTTGAATAAAGCCGCAGCGCCGAATTGGGATGCGCTCGCATTTCCCGGTTTTGCCTTACTGGCAGTCGCGTTCTGGCAGCCGCATCTGGAAGCGAAACTGGTCTGGCGGGTTCTGGGCGGTTGTGCGCTTGGGCTCGGATTACTCATGAGCACGCTCGCGCTCAATAGCGATATGCTTCGGAGCGTCGGCATTGAAATTAGGCGACGCGACCCGTCCGATGGATGGCGCGGCTGGAAAAGCGCCACGCTTGCTCTCGAGACATTTCGAGTCGAGTTCGAACGCCAAACGGAGGAGAAACTTTTCCTGATCGCTGACGAACGTGACCGTGCCTCGGAGATTTCGTTTTATCTGCACGAAAAACGCAGAGAAGGCCCAGACCATCCGCCTTGTTATATCGTCGAGTCGCAAGATGTGGTGAATCAATTTTCGTTCTGGCCGCGTTACGATGAGTTTGTCGAGCGTCCGCCCGGCGCGCCCAATCCGGAAGAGCAAACCTATACAGAAGAAGGGGGGGTTAATTTGTTTCAGGGACGCAGCGCTCTTTATATTCAGGACGCCGGCCGAAAAAATGTTCCGCATAATATTCAGCGAGGCTTTTCCTGGGCAGAGCGCGTCGCCACGATCGAAGTCCATCACCTGGGAAGGCTCATTCGCAGCTGGGACGTTTATCTTTGCCTGCATTATCGAACACTGCCGTTATGAGCAACGTCTCGGTGGTTGTTCCGCTCTATAACGAAGAAGAGAACATCTCGATTTTGCAACGTGAATTGAATGAAGCGCTTACCGGCCTCGATTACGAAATCATTTTTGTCGACGACGGTTCAAGCGACGAAACCGTCTCGCGCATAGCGGCCGATCCACGGATTCGAGTTCTGCGTTTTGAGAAAAATGTCGGACAAAGCGCAGCGATTTTTGCAGGTTTGCAGGCGGTGCGCAGCGAGATCGCGGTTTTGATTGATGGCGATTTACAAAATGATCCTGCCGATATCCCGCGCTTAGTTGCGGAAATTTCGCGTGGGGCTGATCTGGTTTGCGGATATCGGACGCAACGCAAAGACACCGTGGTCAAGCGTGTCACCAGTCGGGTCGCGAATTTCGTGCGCAGCCGGTTCACGCGCGACGGCGTGCGCGATACTGGCTGCACGCTGAAAGCGATGCGGCGCGATTGCATCGCGGCACTGGTCCCGTTCAAGGGTATGCATCGTTTCATCCCGGCGCTGGTGAAAGCTGCGGGATTTCGGCTGGTTGAGATCCCGGTAAATCATCGCCCTCGCCGTTTCGGCCAAAGCAAATACAGCCTGGGTAATCGCGCAGTCCGCGCCACGATCGACATGTTTGGTGTGCGCTGGTTACTGTCGCGCCGTCTGAATTACAAAGTGCGGAACCC
The DNA here is from genome assembly GCA_035276245.1 of Chthoniobacterales bacterium. Taxonomy (GTDB): domain Bacteria; phylum Verrucomicrobiota; class Verrucomicrobiia; order Chthoniobacterales; family UBA10450; genus AV69. The sequence goes on along the minus strand of DATELT010000037.1, from coordinate 1,243 downwards.
TAATTAGGCGAGATCAAGATCAGTAGGCCTAACTTAATCTAGGTAAACCTTCATCCGCGGATATTTCGCCAGGCGGAATCGGCTGGTCGGTCAAGCGTCCGAAGAATCATTCGTGGAATGAATTAGGGGGAATGGGGTTAGAAAGCTCTCTCAATCGTATAAATCCACCCTTTTTTGTCACCAAATCGCGCTTGTCATCCTAAGGCCCCACGATAAGCTTCTCGCCCCACTGGGGATCTGCATGTCGCTGGCTGAACTTCTATCTGCTGATCAGATTATCCCTGAAATGAAGGCGACCGAACGCTGGGACGCCATTGTTGAACTGATGGATCTACTGGTGGCGCGAGGCCAGATTAAACCGGAAGATCGCGATGGAATTCTGGCCTCGCTCAAGCAGCGCGAGGAAACAATGAGCACCGGGATTGGCTTCGGCATTGCCATTCCTCACTGCTCGTCGGACCGGCTGGACAAAGTAGTGGCTGCTTTTGGCCGCTCCAGCACCGGAATCGAGTTCGATGCGCTCGATAATGCGCCTGTGAAGTTCGTTGTCCTTTTTATTGTTCCCAAAAACCAGTTTCAAACGCATCTCCGCACGCTGGCTTCCATCGCGAAATTCTTGAACGATCGCAGCGTGCGCGATCAGCTCGCCAACGCCACTTCCGCCGATGAGATTATGACAATCTTCCGCGCCCGGGCCCAAGCGACGGCGTGATCTCGAACCGGACAGACGATTGAATGTCCAGCACTGCTGGCACGCGAAGGCGTTGCAGCGCCTCTAGAATAGAATTGGGCGACTTGGAAGTGACTCCTCCCAGTCTACACTCAATGCGATGGAGACATTTCAGGCGCAACTTACGCGGAAGCTTTCGGATGCACTTTCGTCGGCGGGATTGGCGTTTGCCGGGGAAGTAACGCCTGCGACCGACCCTCGGTTTGGCGATTACCAAAGTAACGCCGCGATGGTGCTGGCGAAACAACGAGGCGAGAATCCGCGCAAAATAGCGGAGCGCATCGTCAGCAAGCTCGACGTCGCGGAAATTTCCGAGCTGCCAAGTGTCGCCGGCACCGGTTTCATCAACTTTACCCTCAAGCGAGAAGCGGTTGAGGAGAGGATCGGGGAGCTGATCGATGACGAGCGACTCGGTGTGGACACGGATTCGTCACCAAAAAAAATCGTGGTCGATTTCGGCTCGCCCAATGTGGCCAAACCGATGCACGTCGGTCACATTCGCAGCACCTTTTT
>DATELT010000036.1:0-3870 GCA_035276245.1 Chthoniobacterales bacterium | reverse complement strand
GCTCCCGAACGTGGTCCATCAAATCGCCCAGACAGTCTCGCTTTTCTATATCGGTCCCGGCGTCTACGCGATTTTCACGCGTTCTTCGGTAATCATGACTGCGTTGCTCGCGCTCATTTTCTTTCCGGACGAGCGACATATTCTCCGGCAATGGCAATTTCAAGTCGGAACTGTGCTGGGATTACTTGGCGCGGTTGGCGTTTTCTGGTTTCAACCCGGCACCGACACGCGCCACGTTGCCATTCGGGGGCTGTTGGTCGCCTTTGTCGCTACCACGTGCTGGGCGCTATACGGTGTTCTCGTTAAGCGTCCGTCCGCCGAGCTCGGTTCGGTTCGCAGTTTTGGGCTTATCAGTTTCATCACTTCGACCCTGCTTTTTCCACTAACCTGCGTTTTTGGAAATGTTGCAACACCGGTACACGTGACTTGGCACGTGAATCTGATCCTTGCAGTTTCCGCTGTCACCTGCATCACCATGGCTCACGTCCTTTACTACGTCGCCATTCAGGAAATCGGGGTTGCACTTGCCCAGACCTTGCAACTGCTTTGTCCGCTTGGGGCGGTAATTCTTTCAACCTGGATCTTTCACGAACGCCTCACCGTCGCGCAAATTTGGAGCGCTGCGATCCTATTGTTCGGCGCGTTTCTCGCCATGCGGGTGAAACCCGTGGCGGCGACGGAGACAGCAGAGAATATTTGAAAGACAACGGACTAACCACGCTTGAGCACCTCCGTCTTCCTGACCAGTTCCAAAAACCCCGCGCGGTAACCATTCGAATCAATGCCCTTCCCTTCCTCTGCCCACTCCAGCACCGCTCCGAACGTTCCGTTTCCCTTGAACTCGGATTCGTGCAGCAGCATTGCAAACTCCGCCACCGCTGCCGCAAATTTAAAATCAGAGGACGCGCTGGCGAACTTCTTGCCGTCATCTACCATTGTCCGCTGAATCAATTCACTCTTATCGTTGTTCGGCTTCTTGTAGCGCAGATTTACCGTCAACATCTCGTTAGATTTGTGGGGGGTATAGCGCCCATTGCGCGGGTCCACCTGAGGCCCGACCGCCGGGGGATTCGCACTCGTCTCCGCGGGAACCACTTCATAGAAAGCAGTTACCGTATGCCCGGCCTCGATGTCGCCCGCATCGATCTCGGCGCGATTTAGGCCTTCTTTGGCCGGCATTTGTTGTTCGTAGCCAATCAAATGATAAAAGACTACCTCTGCTGGATTGAACTCCACCTGGATTTTCACCCCTTTGGCAACCGTCGCCGGCCGAGTTGGCATTTCGCCCGCGGCAGCCTCCCACCTCACTGCTTTCAGTCCAATTCGAACTAGGCGATGCGAGTCTGCCCAAGGGCAACTCGCGACTTCGACATCGAGTGAAACCAGCTGCTCCCGGGCTGGCTCCGGATAATCGTAAGTGAAATGATTAATCCATTCTTCGATTCGCACCGAATCCTTTGGAGGCAGCACGCCTCCGTTGATGGACCGTTCAACCATTGCGTACGACAAAGGAGCCGCTGCCTCGACTTCCGCGTCGATTGTGCGGGATTTGGAAAGTTCAGTATCTCGTCGACCTGTCTGCGCGATTTCGTGTTGACGAAATTGGTAGCTGCCAAAAAACGCCAGTCCGATGACTGCGAAGAGTGCCAGCACCGCCGCGATCGCGAGCGGTCTTGCGCGTGTCCAAAACCACGGATCATCGCGAATGTCGCTCAGATTCGCCGAGAGCGGTTTCCTCGCAGCATCGGCACGATGTTCTAATTCCGCCGCAAACTCGGTGCGCAGCAGACGCGCCATTATTTGGGTTTCCTGAATTTCGCGCCGCGCTTCAGGTAACGTCCTCACCGCGTGCGCAATCACTTGTCGCTCGATCTCATCGAGTTCGTCGAGCGCGTAAGCTGTTAATTTCGGATCGTCCGGGTTCATATCTCGTTAGGTCGTTCTTGGCGTAAATGAAATAAAGTCTTTGGCGGTCTGTCCGTACTTTTGCCGCAGTGTCTTCAGGGCAGTATGGATCAACACGCCCACGTTGTTGGCAGTCGTTTTAGTGATCTCAGCGATTTGTTGATAACTCAGATCGTTTTGAAATTTCAGTTGCAGTACTTCCTGTTGTCGCGGCGGAAGTGTGGCCACGATCCGTAATAGAAATCCGGCGGCTTCTTTTTGTTCCAGCCGCTCGAATGGCATCGGTTGTCCGGCTTCGTGCGCTTCGATCAACTTCTCGTCGAGATACTGCATCCGCCTTTCCTTGCGGCAAACATTAAGCGCACCGTTACGACAGACGGTGAAGAGCCAGGTTGCCGGCTCCGGATTCTGAAAAGCCCCGTTGTTTTGGAATTTCACAAAAGTCTCCTGCACCACGTCGCGCGCTCGTTCCCGGTCGCCGGTGATTCGCGTCGCGAATTGCAAGAGCGGGAGCTCAAATCGTCGCAGCACCATCTGCATCCGCTCGGCGTTCGCGTCATCGTCCGGCATTTGTTTACCAGTTTAACCCGCTAGCCTCGAAAATCTTAGGAGTTTTCTTTCTTAACAGGATCAACCTGACTTTCTTTTAACGGCATTAATGGAATTTCGGAGAGCCTTCTGCCTTTGTAATCCTGAATAATCCTGTTAATCCTGTCCTTATTTTTAGCATCGTGGACCTGACCGCCTACCTGAAATCCCGCCAGCGCTTGATCGATCACGCGCTGGATCGGTTTCTGCCCAAGGAAAAAACAGCGCCGCCTACGATCCACAAAGCGATGCGTTATTCGCTTTTCGCGGGTGGCAAAAGGTTGCGCCCGATTCTTTGTCTTGCGGCCGCCGAAGGCTGTAGGGGAACAGCCACTGCTGCGCTTCCATTGGCGTGCGCCATGGAATGCATCCACACGTATTCATTGGTCCACGACGATCTCCCGAGCATGGACAACGATGATTTCCGCCGTGGCCGCGCTACCTGCCACAAAGTTTTCGGTGACGGCATCGCGGTCCTCGCCGGCGATGCGTTGTTGACGATCGCATTTGAAATCGCTGCTCGCGCGAGACCAACACGCCGGTATTCGATGGCTGAAATTCTGCGCGAGATCGCGGTTGCGGCTGGCAGCCGCAAACTTATTGCCGGTCAGGTGGCCGATCTCGAAGCGGAAGGGAAAAAAGTTTCGCGCCAAGAACTGCGGTACATTCACGAAAATAAGACGTCCGCGATGATTACCACCTCAATTCGCCTCGGGGCGATGAGCGCAAACGCTAGTGAAAACAAATTGCGTGCGCTAACGAAGTTTGGACATTCGCTCGGCCTGGCTTTCCAAGTGATCGATGACATTCTGGATGTCACCCAAACGACCGAGAAACTAGGTAAAAGCGCCGGGAAAGATGTTGCTGCGCAAAAGGCGACCTATCCGGCGGTGATTGGGCTCGACGCCTCGCGTGCCGAAGCGCGACGATTAACGAAGAATGCGCAAGGCGCGCTAAGATTTTTCGGAGACGAGGCCGAACCCCTGCGCGAGTTGGCGAATTATCTTTTAGCGCGCGAATACTGAGTCCGGGGAGCGCAGGCCCTTGGCCTGCGGTCGTCGGCAGCTAGCTGTCGACGAGAGTGAATCGATCATCAACGCGACCATCGTGCGTTTGAGGTTCGGCTAGCAGCCGAGACTTGCGGTCTGGCAGGCTGCGCTCCCCGGAAAAGACATCACGCCAGCGCGAGATTGGGATCGATTTCGTCCGCCAGACCTGACACGATTCCTTCTTCCAGGCGCAACATTGCGGCGAAAGCAATCATGGCCGCGTTGTCGGTGCATAACCACGGCTCGGCGACAAGAAATTCGATTCCGTTTTCCCCGCACATCGTGCGCAAATCTTCTCGGAGCGCACAGTTGCAACTAACGCCGCCGC
>DATELT010000035.1:0-14873 GCA_035276245.1 Chthoniobacterales bacterium | reverse complement strand
GAGCGAGCGTGATCGTCGCCGAACGGGAAATTGCGTCGCCTCGGGCGACCTGCCTCGTGGTCGACAACAGCCGGCTGGCGCTGGCCGACCTTTCGGCAGCGTTTTACGGAAGGCCGGCCCGCAAATTAAAAATGGCGGCCGTGACAGGCACGAACGGCAAGACCACGACCACGTTTCTCATTAAGCACATTTGCGAAAAGGCCGGGATACCCTGCGGGTTGCTCGGAACCGTGCAATATGAGATTGGCGATCGAATTCTGCCTGCGATCCGCACCACACCCGAAGCGCTCGATATCCAGGAGTTGTTAGCGCAAATCGTAAACGCCGGCGGGCGTGCCGCTGCGATGGAAGTTTCTTCGCACGCGCTAGCACAGGAACGGACCCGCGGAATCGAATGGGATGTCGCGGTGTTCACTAATCTAACCCAGGACCATCTCGACTTTCACGGGACGATGGAAAATTACTTCGAGGCTAAGGCCAAACTTTTTCTGCAACTCGCGTCGCAATCGAAAAAGAAGCAAGCCGGCGCGGTCATCAATATCGATGATCGCTACGGGGAGAAATTGCTCGATCGAATCGCAGGAAAAAGTCCGGTCATCACTTACGGGCTGGGGCTGCACGCGGATTTTCGCGCCTCGAATTATCGCACAGAATTCGCCGGTACTTCCTATCAACTGGACGCGCGCGGCCGGAGTTATCTGGTGCGGGTTCCGTTGATCGGCCGCTTCAACGTCGCTAATTCAATGGCGGCGCTGGCAGCGGCCACTCTGCTGGGTGTTAATCTGCGCGATGGCATTCTTTCGCTTGCCCGTGCACCGCAAGTGCCCGGGCGACTCGAGCTCGTGCCGGCAAAACGACAGTTTCAAATCTTTGTTGATTACGCCCATACCGATGACGCGCTGCGCAATGTGCTGAAAACTCTGCGGGAATTGAAGCCCCGCAAACTCATCGTGGTTTTCGGATGCGGTGGAGATCGTGACCGGAAAAAGCGGCCCCTAATGGCGCGCGTAGCAGATGAACTGGCCGATCACGCCATTATTACCTCTGACAATCCGCGCAAGGAGAATCCGGACGCGATCATTAACGAGGTCGAGAAAGGATTTCGCTCGACCCATTACGAGAAAATCGCGGATCGCACGGAAGCGATTCGACGTGCCGCGGCGATGGCGCAGGCACGCGATCTGGTCCTGATTGCCGGCAAAGGGCACGAAAAATATCAGGAGTTCTCCGATCACACCGTTCCCTTTGACGACATTCAGGTTGCGCGTCGCGCTCTGGATGATTTGCCGGTGAAATTTTGAAGATGAGACTTTTGGGGCTGTTTGAGCATGCGATGCATCAGTAAGAGTCCGCGGCTGCGAGACGCATTCGTCAATGCGCCAGAGGCGTGCGCTACCCAGATCGATACGCGAAAGTTTTGACGATGGATGCTCTTTCGCTTCATCGCACCGCCGAGTTTGCAGGAGCGGAAATCGTGCGCGGGAACGCCGAGACGATTATCTCCCGCGTCAGCACGGATTCGCGCACGCTTAAGCCCGGAGACCTTTTCGTTGCGCTGCGCGGAGAACATTTCGATGCGCACAATTTTCTCGAACAAGTCGCCAAAGGCGGAGCCGCCGGCGCCCTTGTTTCACGCGATCCACCGCCGGGATTGCCGCAGACGTTCGCGATCCTGCGCGCAGCCAACACGCTGGTCGCATATCAAAATCTCGCCGCTAATTATCGGAAAACGCTTCCACTACAGGTGCTCGGCATCACGGGAAGTAACGGCAAGACATCGACCAAGGATTTTGCGGCATCGATCCTGGGGCGCGCTTTCCGTGTCACGAAAACCGAGGGCAATTTTAACAATCATGTTGGACTGCCGCGCACGATTCTGGAGGCAAATCACGAACATCAGGTCGCGGTTTGGGAGCTCGGCATGAATCATCCTGGCGAGATCGCCGCTCTGGCCCGCATTGCCTCGCCCGATGCCGGCATTATTACCAATATCGGAATCGCACACATTGAGTTCATGGGATCGCGCGAGGCAATCGCGCAGGAAAAAGGAGCGCTGGCGCAAGCGATCGACCCGGTCGGTTTCGTTGTTCTGAATGCCGATGATGACTTTAGCGGTTCGATCGCGAATCGAACACGTGCGCGCGTGATTTTCGCTGGGATCGAAGAAGGTGTCATCCGCGCGATTGAAGTGCAGCAAACTGCCGGCGGTTGCGAATTCACCATTGTCGAAGGTGCCCATCGCTGCCGCGCACAATTGCCGGTCCCGGGATTGCACATGGTGCAAAACGCCATCCTTGCGGTCGCCGCCGGACGCGCGTTCGGTGTTTCGCTCGAGGAATGCGCGGCGGGTTTGGTTTCGGCTCCGCTGGCGAAGGCGCGCTTGCAGATCCGCGAAATCCACGGTGTCCAGTTCATCGATGACAGCTACAACGCCAATCCCGATTCGATGAAAGCGGCCCTGCGCACACTCATGGAATTGGATACCGACGGAAAACGCATCGCCGTGCTTGGACGAATGCTCGAGCTTGGCGCGGAATCAGAACGCGGTCATCGCGAAGTCGGCGAAGCCGCGGCGACGCTGGGAATTGATCATCTAATCTCGATCGGTAACGACACGATTGCGTTAGCGGCGGAGCAAGCAGGCCTGGAAAATTCCGCCATCGCACAGGACCCGAGCGATGCAGCTGAGATATTGAATGAGATCGTGGAGCCGGGCGATCTGGTTCTGATCAAAGGCAGTCGCTCCTCGCGTACTGAACTGGTAATGGATGAATTCGTCAAACTTCACCCGGTCGGAGGAAACCTCCGATGATGTTCTATCTCCACCGCTTGAGCGATCAGGTCGGCGGCCTGAACGTTTTCTTTTATGTCACCTTCCGTGCGGTTGCAGCGGCCGTGACTGGGTTTGCACTCTGTCTGGTTTTTGGGAATTTCATCATTCGCAAGCTAATCTCACTCAAAATCGGCCAACCCATCCGTAGCGTCGAGGAAGTCCGCCGTCTGGCTGAACTGCACGGAGGCAAACAGGGTACTCCCACCATGGGGGGCGTCCTCGTTATTGGGGCCGTGTTCGTCGCCAGCGTCCTCTGGGCCCGCCCCGATAATCGGTTCGTCTGGCTCGTTCTTTTCAGCATGGTTTACCTCGGCGTTCTCGGATTTCTCGATGACTACCTCAAAGTCACGAAGAAAAAATCGGATGGTATCCCGGGCCGGGTGAAACTCACCGCGCAACTGTTGCTCGCAGCTATCGTCACTGTCGTTTTTTTGACTAGTCCCTTACTGCAAGTCCAGGCCCGCTCTCTTTATCTGCCATTTTTCAAAGTTCCCGTGATCACCAACATGGGTTGGTTTACGTTGTTTTTTTTCGCGGTGGTGATCGTTGGTTCGTCGAACGCCGTCAACTTGACTGATGGCCTCGATGGTCTTGCCATCGGTTGTACCGTAACGGTCGCGCTGGCCTATGCTTTTCTATCCTACGCCGCCGGAAATTTTAGGATTGCAGAGTACTTGCAGGTCCCGTTCTATCCATTCACCGGCGAGCTTACCGTGGTTTGCGCTGCGCTCGTCGGCGCCGGACTAGGATTTCTTTGGTTCAATTGTCATCCGGCCAAGGTCTTCATGGGCGATACCGGCTCGCTCTCCATCGGCGGGATGATTGGGGTGGTCGCGATTTGTTGTAAGCAGGAATTTCTGCTCGCCGTTGTCGGTGGCGTTTTCGTCATCGAAGCGATCTCAGTCATTATGCAAGTGCTGAGTTTTCAGCTCACCGGCCGCCGAATTTTCGCGATGTCGCCGCTGCACCATCATTTCGAATTGGTCGGCTGGAAAGAGAACACAGTCATCGTGCGCTTTTGGATTTTATCGGCGGTGTTTGCGCTGCTTGGTTTAGCGACACTGAAGTTGAGATGAACTCGCGTTACCACAATAAGAATATCGCCGTTCTAGGTGCCGGTCTTAGTGGCACCGCCGCGGCTCTGCTGCTGCGTTCAAATGACGCCAATGTCAGCGTGCTGGATAGCGCGACAGAAAACAAGTTGCCGGAATCGACCATCAAGAATCTGCGCGATCACGGTGTGCGTGTTATTAGCGGTCCGGACGCGGAAACGAATGGCGATTCCTACGACCTTGTCGTCCTCAGCCCCGGAATTGATCCTGAGTCACCACTGGCGCAGAACTTTTCGTCGCGCAATGTCGACATCATCGGCGAACTCGAGCTGGGCTGGCAATTTTGCGAACTTCCCGTCATCGCCATCACCGGTACCAACGGCAAGACCACAACGACGGAGTTGGTGGCGCAAATGCTGAATGCGTGCGGCCAACGAACCCTCGCCTGCGGAAATATCGGTAAACCGCTGAGCGCGGTCGTGCGCGACCAATCGAAATTCGATGTTCTCACGGTCGAAGTGAGCTCGTTTCAGCTCGAAACGATCAAAAGTTTTCGTCCGCAGATTTCGGTTTGGTTAAATTTCGCCCCTGATCATCTCGATCGCTACACCACGGTCGCGGAGTATCGCACGGCTAAGCTGCGGCTATTTGATTATCAAACCGAAAAGGAGTTCGCGGTGGTAAACGCGAGCGAACAATTGCCGCCAATCAAGGCTCAGCGTTTGACCTTCAGCGCCTACAACGATCGTGCCGATTTGCGTTTGTCTTCCGGGACGATTTGGTTCAAGACCGCGCCGGTGTTGCGCTTGGCCGATGCGAAACTGCGCGGCTCGCACAATATCGAAAACCTGATGGCAACACTCGCGGTTGGCCACATTCGCGGCTTGAGCTTCGAGCAAATGGCAGCACCACTCTGCGCCTACGAACCGGCGCCGCATCGTTGCGAATTTGTCCGGACTGTTGCCGGAGTCGATTACATTAACGATTCCAAGGCAACGAACCTCGACGCCGCGGAAAAGGCGCTCCAGGCGCAAACCAAATCGGTGGTCTTAATCGCAGGCGGGAAGGACAAGGGCTTCGATTTTCAGCCACTGCGCGACGTCGTGAAAGAAAAAGTGCACGCCGCCATTCTTCTGGGGGAGATGGCGAACCGGATTGCGGAAGACTGGCACGGGATCACGCAATGCGAAATCGCGCTCTCGCTCGCAGATGCGGTGGAACGGGCGCACGCGGCCGCGAAACCGGGCGATGTCGTCCTGTTTTCTCCCGGCACGTCCTCCTTCGATATGTTCAAAAGTTACGCCGACCGTGGCGATCAATTTCGTCGCCTGGTTCACGCTTTGCCGAGATGAAAATGATCAAGTGGCGAGGAATTTTTTCGCGTAAGAAAAAGCTGCGAGCGACGACGCGACGCGCCACCGCTTCCGGTGCCGACTTCGACGATTTGTCGGAGCCGAACATGAAACTCTCGCGGGCGCTCTTAATCGTACTGTTGCTGCACGTCGTTGCCGTTGCTGGGATCATCGCGTTCAACGCCATCAAAAGCCGGCAGGGCGGTATCCCTGGCGTCAGTTCGAGTCATGTAACCAAAGCCCCGAGCAACCGCGAGGTCGCGACAGCCACGCCATCGTCGCCGGCGAAACCGGCAAAAAAAGCAAAGGCGAACGATCCGATTCCGGATGGCGGCAAAGTTTATATCGTTGCGAAAGGCGACAACCCGGTAACGATCGCGAAGAAATTCAAGGTCTCGTACGACGATCTCCTAGCGGCGAACCACATCGATGATCCCCACAAATTGAAAGTGGGGCAGAAGCTCATCATCCCGGCGAAAAGGCCGAAACCAAAGAAAGCGAACGAATGAAGTTGCGAGTGCCGAGTCCCAGTTCCAAAGAGTGATGCAACGGAAGAGCGCATATTTTCTTTTTCTGGCGGTGCTGACCATGCTCGTCATCGGAGTCGTCATGCTGTTCAGCACCAGCGCTTTTGCGCATGATGCCCACGGCGATGTTTACTTTTTCATTAAGCGCCAGGCCCTCTGGCTCGGCATCGGGCTCACGGTTTTGGTCGCAGCGGCATTGATCGATTACCATTTCTGGTTTCAGACCTGGTGGCTATGGTTCCTTCTCGCCGTCGGCACTCTGGCGCTTTGTTTCGTGCCCCATTTCGGAATGCGCATTAACGGCTCGCGCCGCTGGGTCGGGGCCGGCCCGATCACATTTCAGCCGTCGGAAATTGCCAAGATCGCCGCAGTATTTTTTCTGGCCTGGTGGTTCGTTCGTTTTGAGAACCGCACCCGAAACCTGATTTTTGGCTTCCTCATTCCGCTGGCAGCGACGGCGCTGCTGATTTCCCTTATCATTACCGAGGTCGATTTCGGCACCTCGGCCCTGATAGGGGCGACAACCCTGGTGATGATGTTCGTTGCTGGAACAAATTCCACCCTGCTCAGCGCTTTCTTCGCGACGGCGCTGGGTGGATTTATCTTTACCGCTACCTGTGTGCCGGAGCGGATGAACCGACTTCTGGCCTTTTTACATCCGGAAAATTACAAACAGGATGCCGGCTTACAGCAAATGCAGGCGCTGATCGCGTGGGGTAGCGGTGGAATGGAAGGCCTTGGCCTGGGTCACGGACGCCAGAAAATGCTTTATCTACCCTACGCGCATACCGATTTCATTTTTCCCATGATTGGCGAGGAACTGGGATTGCGTGTGAGCTTGCTCGTCGTGTTCCTGTTTATCGTCATCATTGTTTGCGGAATGATGATCGCGCTGCACGCCAAGGATCGTTTTGGCATGCTCCTGGGGTGCGGGATTGTTACGCTGCTGGCGTTGCAGGCGGCGGTGAATATAGGAGTGACGACTTCGCTGTTGCCGAACAAAGGGTTGCCGCTGCCGTTTATTAGTTACGGCGGCTCGAATCTCGCGGCCTGCCTCTTTGGTGTCGGTATTTTGTTAAGTATTTACCGGCAGGCCAAACTGGAACCGGGAAATACGAAACGCATCACTATGCAAGCGCGCATGACGCCGAGGATATGATAGATTTCGAACGGCAAGTCTCAGATTTCAGAATGCGTGCCGCAGAACGCGAAGGGACGTGCTCCTGCACATCCAAGACGCGCGGAAGCGCTGCGGGTCTGCGTCCATCCACCATCGATCCTCAACCCTCAATCATCTCATGAATGCCGTTATCGCATGTGGAGGAACTGGGGGGCATCTTTTTCCGGGGCTTGCTGTCGCCGAAGTGTTGCGCGAGCGCGGACATGAAGTGCTGCTCTTTGTCTCGGAAAAGGATGTCGATGCGCTCGCCTTGAAAGAACATCCCGAAATTCCGTTCGAAAAACTTCCGACGGTCGGTCTGCCGTCTCCGTTTTCGCCAGCCATCCTGGATTTTGTTCGCCGATTTAACGAAAGCTTCAGGCGTTGCCGTTCCGTTTATCGCCGATTTAATCCGCAAGTTGTTCTCGGAATGGGAGGATTCACCTCCACTGCGCCGGTGCTTGCCGGAAAAATGCGGGGCGTACCGACGTTCATTCATGAATCGAATGCCATTCCCGGCAAAGCCAACAAATTGACTGCGCGCCTGGTGCGGGCCGTTCTGCTCGGCTTCAAAGAATGCGCGCCGTTTTTCCCGAAAGTAAAAACGGAAGTGACCGGCACACCGATTCGGACGGAATTGCGGCGGCTCGACCGCGGCGCGGCCCGTGAAAAGCTTGGGTTAAGAGCAGATGTCACCACCGTGCTGGTGATGGGCGGGAGCCAGGGAGCAAGCGGAATTAATCAGGCGATGATCAAGTCGCTGCCAGCACTGGATGGCGCGGCGCTGCAAGTGATTCACCTCACCGGAACACGTGATGAAAAACTTGTGGCGGACAATTATCGCCGCGCGAAACTGGCGGCTTTTGTGGCGGCGTTTCATCATCGCATGGAAGAATTGTACAGCGCGGCTGATTTCGCAGTTGCCCGATCGGGCGCTGCCAGTTTGGCGGAGCTGGCAGCCTTCGCTCTGCCCGCCATTCTGATTCCCTTTCCCTACGCCGCCGACGATCACCAGACACGTAACGCCGAGGTTTTCGTCAAGGCAGAGGCGGCCATCGTGGTCAAGGAATCGGAAATCCTGGATGATGCGCTCGCCCACAAAATCCTCCCGTTCGTCAAAGACCATGGCCCCCTGCAGCGAATGTCGCAAAATGCCGCCAAACTTTCGCCCCGAAATGCCGCCAGCGCGGTGGTGGAAACGATCGAGAAATATACCAGCGTCGCCGAATGAAAACCGCGCCCACACAACTCAGTCTCGCTCGCTTTCTTACGCGCGAGCATCATCGCGTCCATCTTATTGGAGTGGCCGGAAGCGGAATGAGCGGTGTCGCGGCCCTTTTGCTCGAGCTCGGACATCAGGTAAGCGGTTCGGATAAATCGATCTCGCTCGAGGTGGAACGCTTGCAGCGCCTGGGCTTGAAATTTTTTCAGCAACACCGCAGCGAAGACGCCGGCCAAGCCGAGCTCATCGTCTATTCCTCCGCCATTAGGCCGGATAATCCAATTCTCGTTAGCGCCGGCAAATCGGGGACGCGCACGGCGCGACGCGCAGAAGCGCTGGCGGCAATCATGCAGGGAAAACGCGGAATCCTCGTTTGCGGCATGCATGGCAAAACGACCACTTCGGCCATGACTGCACACGTTTTGCGGGAGGGTGGACTGCACCCGTCGCATTACGTCGGCGCGGAAATTCCGATTCTTGGCCAGAATGCCCATTGGGACCCGCGGGGAGAATATTTTGTGGCCGAGGGCGATGAAAGCGACGGCACGGTTCGCTGTTTTCATCCTGAACATATCCTGGTCCTGAATATCGAACCGGAGCATCTGGATTTTTATGAGGACCTGGCGGAAATCGAGGCGGTCTTTGATCAGTTAATCGGACAAACCTCAGGCAAAATCTTTTTCTGCCTGGATGACCCCGTCGCTACGCGTGTTTGTGAATCCGTTCGGTCGGTTTCCTACGGCTTTGGCGAGAATGCCGATTATCGGGCGCAGGATATTTCGCTGGAGGATTTTTCCTCAGTCTTTTCCGTATTTCATCACGGCGCAAAGCTCGGCGAAGCGCAGTTGAACGTTCCCGGCCGGCACAATGTGCAAAACGCGACGGGCGTGATTGCGTTGGCGAATGAACTCGGCATCCGTTTCGAGAAAATCGCCACCGCGCTGGCCAAGTTTCGGCACGCCCGCCGCCGTTTCGAAATCAAATATGCCAGCGACCGGTTTTTGCTGGTCGACGATTACGCACATCATCCCACCGAAATCCGCGCGACCCTGGCGACAGCCCGTTCCACGGGACGCAAGCGGGTACTGACAATGTTTCAGCCGCATCGGTACACAAGGACCCAGGCGTTGCGTAATGAATTTGGCGCCGCCTTTGATCAGGCCGATCGCGTCGTTATCACCGATGTTTATCCGGCGAGCGAGCCGCCCATTCCTGGAATCAGTGGCCAGACTATCGCCGATGCCATATTGGCGCACGGTCATCGCGGTGTGACTTATCAGTCGCGTTTTATGCGCGTGCATCGCGACATCGGCAATATGCTCGCTTCGGGTGATCTCATTCTCAGTCTCGGTGCTGGAAACATTCACGAGCAACTCTCGATTCTGGCAGCAGAACTCGTCGTTGCCGAAAAATTAAAGGCAATTGTTGGCGAAGAAGGCGAGGTGCGTCTGCACGAGCCGATGGCAAAACATACGACCCTGCGCGTTGGGGGTCCGGCGGAATTCTGGGTCGAGCCACGAACGGAAAAGACATTTGCTGAACTGATTCGTTTTTGCCGGCGTGAAAACCTTCCGCTCTTCGTCGTTGGGCGCGGTTCGAATCTGCTGGTGCGCGACGGCGGGATCGAAGGTGTAGTTGTTCATCCCTGTGGCGGCGACCTTGATCACATTACTGTCAGCGGAAATGAAATTACGGCCGGGGTCGGCGCAAAACTGAAGCAAGTAGCATATGCGGGGCGCGATGCTGGCATCGGCGGCCTGGAGTGGATGGAAGGAATTCCCGGCGAAGTCGGCGGCGCGTTACGGATGAACGCCGGCGCCATGGGTGGGCAGACGTTTGAACATGTCGTGAGGGTGCGCGTTCTCGATGACGAAGGAAATGCCCATGTCATGACTCCGTCGGAGATGGACGTGCACTATCGTCACGTTCCGACCTTGGAAAAACGATATGCGGTTTCGGCCGTATTTCGCGGCACGCCCGCAGCAAAGGAAGAGATTGTGCGCAAACTGGAGGAGTCGCAGCATAAACGCAAAACTACGCAGCCCGCGGCTTCCAGCGCCGGATGCATTTTCAAAAACCCGGACAGTATTCCGGCGGGAAAATTAGTGGATGAACTGGGTTTGAAAAATTGCGCGATTGGAAAAGCGCGCGTCTCCGAAATACACGGCAATTTTATTGTTAATGATGGCGGTGCGACCGCGTCGGAAATGCTGGAGTTGATTGAAAAAATCCAGGCAACCGCACGAGAGAAACGCGGGGTCGAATTACAAACGGAAGTGCAAATCGTGGGGAGAGCGCATGAAGGGAACGCAATCGAAAGGGGAGAACTGAAATGAGCGTGCTACCAAAACGCATTGCAGTATTGATGGGTGGGCCTGGTTCCGAGCGGGACGTCTCCCTCGCGACTGCGCGCGGCGTTGCCAAAGCGCTCCGCTCGCGCGGCGCGGAAGTTTTCGAGATCGATGTTCGCGATGAAAATTTCGAGCTCCCACAGAACATCGATATCGCCTTCCTTACCATTCATGGGACCTTCGGCGAAGACGGCCAAATCCAGCGGATTCTGGAAGATCGCGGTGTTCCCTACACCGGCGATGGCGTAAATGAGAGCCGGACCGCCTTTGACAAAATTGAATCGAAGAAAAAATTCGAGGCTGCCGGTGTTACGACTCCTCGCTGGCAAATCATCGGTTCGAATGAGCGACCGACACTCCCGCTTCCCTTCGTGGTCAAGGCGCCACGTCAAGGCTCATCAGTTGGCATTTATATTATTAAGAGCGCCGATCAACTCGAGAACAGTTTGGCGGAAGCGCGCAAATTTGATCGCCGGTTACTAATCGAAGAATTCGTGCCCGGCCGCGAACTGACTGTCGGCATTCTGGGCGATCAAGCCCTGCCGATCATCGAGATGATTCCGAAGAGCGGCTTTTACGATTTTACCAATAAGTATCCGTTCCTGAATCCGAAGGCCGGCGGCGGGGCGCAACACATTTGTCCGGCCAGGATTGAAGCAACGCTAACCCGCCAAATTCAGGACCTGGCGTTGCGCGCGTATCGGTCGATCGGTCTGTGCGTCTATTCGCGAGTGGATGTGCTCCTGCCGGAAAACGCGGCTCCGACGGTTTTGGAAGTAAACACTATTCCGGGAATGACGGAGGCGAGTTTGTTGCCGGAAGCGGCCGCCGCTGCGGGCATCAGCTACGAGGACCTGTGTCTGCGGATTATCGAATTATCGGGCGCGCGGAGAGGAAGCGGAAAATGAGATCGAGCAGCTCCACGCGCAAACGGTCCCGCAACCAGCGCGTCTCGAATCCGCGCCAGCGCAAACAGCAGCACCTGCTTGATGTCAAGGTACGCGCGCGCAAAGCTACGCAGCATCGCAACCGACGCATCCTGGTCTTCATTTCCAAAATCGTTCTCGCCGCCGCCATCTGCAGCGGAAGCGTTTTTGGCGCGCGCGTGGCAATGCGACGGTTCTTTTTTGAGAATCCGGATTACCGCCTGGTGATGATCGATGTGCAGACGGACGGCAGTTTGCTGCGGGATCAAGTTTTAAAGACGGCCGGTTTGCGCGAAGGCGAAAATATTTTTCGAGTCAATCTCGCGCAGGTCCATCGCGTTTTACAGCAATTGCCACAGGTGGATGAAGCGGAGGTGGTGCGCAAGTTACCGGGAGAAATTGACATTCGCATCGTCGAGCGCAAACCGATCGCCTGGATCACGAGCGAAAAAGAGATTTCCGATCCATTTCAGTCTGAGGTCGCATTTTTGATCGATGCGCGCGGGGTCCTGATGAAGGAAAGAAAATTGTTGCCGGAGTATCTCGGGCTGCCGTTGATCACCGGTTGCATCAGCGAATCGCTCGAGCCGGGGAAAATTGTTCAATCCGTCGAAGCCAAGGCGGCCTTGGAATTACTGCGTTTGAGTGCCGGTAGTTTTATGCAAACCCGCTTCCAGATTCGCGAGATTGACCTCTCCAAAGGATACTGCCTGGTCGTCACGGACAAGAATCACACTCGAGTCACTGTCGGATTCGATCAACTCGAAAAACAGATTCAGCGACTCGAACAATTCCTGGTTTATGCCGACGATTCCCGGCGCGAGATCGAAACCGTCAATTTGATGGTGCAGCGGAACATCCCGGTCACGTTCATGAAACCACCAGCGGAAGTGATTAACGACACCATCGATCCGGAGGAGACGCCTCGCATTATGAAAGCGATCCCGGTGCATCCGCCGGCTCCGGCATCGGGAAAAGGAAAATCAGCGCCGCCTGCATCCGGAAAAAACCAAAACGGACCGCAACCTTTTTCATCGCAAAAACAAAACTCTGAAAGGAAAGGCGGAAATGGCCAGTAATGATTTGATGGTGGGCTTGGAAATTGGGACGTCTAAAATTTGCGTCGTTGTCGGCGAAGCGCGTCTGGACGGGACGACGAAAATTTTGGGCGTCGGGCAGGCGCCTTCGCGGGGCGTGCGCAAAGGCGAAATCGTCGATTTCGAGACGGCAATGAAATGCGTGCTGGAAGCGTTAAGCGATGCCGAAACGAAAAGCGATGTAATGATAAAGGGCGTCTACGTCGGCGTGACCGGCGCGCACATTCAGAGTTTCAACAACCGTGGCTGCGTCATTCTGCCGGACGATCATGATGAAATCGACGAGCAGGATATCGAGGACGTGAAGATCAATGCGCGCGAAGTGAGCATTCCGGCGCAGAATGCGTTTCTCCATTCCATCATTCAGCACTATCACGTCGACGGCCAGGATGGCGTGCTTAACCCCGTCGGCATGCTTGGTCACAAGCTGGAAGCGGATTTTCACATTATTCATGGGGTGCGCACTCGTATTCAAAACACCATACGCTGCGTCAAGGAACTGCCTTTGGAGGTGGAAGATGTCGTCTTTAATCCTCTCGCCTCCGCTCAGGTAGTGCTGAGCCAACAGCAAAAAAACATGGGAGCACTGGTGATCGACATGGGAGGCGGCACCACTGATTACATTCTTTATGTCGATGGCGCAGTAAAGCAGAGCGGCACTCTCGGCATCGGCGGCGATCACATCACCAACGATATCTCGATGGGATTGCGCATTCCGATGGCGCGCGCGGAGAAGTTAAAAATCGACGAGGGCAGCGTGATTCTGGGAAATTGTCTTCCGGGGGAAACGGTGGTGTTGAAGGACGATTCCGGTTTTGCCGGCAAGGAAGTGGAACGCGAGACGCTCAATACCATCATTCATTTGCGCGTGCGGGAGACGCTCGAGTTGCTTAGGCGCACGCTGGAGGAAGAATCGTTCATCAATTTTATCGGCGAAGGCATCTTCATCACGGGCGGATGCAGCCTGATTCGCGGCATTGATAATCTGGTCGAGGAAATTTTTGAAATTCCGGCGCGAATCGCTCACGCCCAGACCATGTCAGGGCTAACCTCTGCCTTGCAGAACCCGCAATTTTCCACCGCCATCGGGCTGATTAAATATGCGCAGGCGGTGCAGGCCGAGCGACCCCAGCGGCGCGGCTTTAGTCGTATCTTCAGCCGGTTTATTCCCGGAATGCGATAACCGACGTGCAAAAATGTCAGAGAATTGCCCTAACAATAACTAGACAAGGAAGAACCACATGATTCAACTAAGCCGAAACTACAGTTTGCCGGAACGAGAAGAGCAAATCATCCCGATCAAAGTAATCGCGGTGGGAAGCGCCGGATCAAATGCGCTGGATCGCGTTGTGCTCGATGGAATGGACAAGTCCGATCTCATTGCCGCCAACACCGACGCGCAATCCCTCGCCAGTTCGGTGGCAGCGGTGAAAGTGCAATTGGGACGCTCGGTTACGCGCGGACTCGGTACCGGCGGCGATCCCGAACTCGGATTCGACGCCGCACAGGAAGCGGCCGACGAAGTCCGCCAGGCCCTAACGCAAGCTCGGCTGATCTTTATCTGTGCCGGTCTCGGCGGCGGCACCGGCTCCGGAGCAGCGCCAGTGATCGCTCAAATTGCGCGTGAGATGGGCGCGCTCGTAATCGCATTCGCGACTGTGCCGTTTACCTTCGAAGGAAAGCGTCGTGCCGCTCAGGCTCGCGATGCGCTTGCTCGCTTGCACGAGTCCACCGATGCTGTCGTCTGTTTCGAAAACGATCGTATGGCCGACATGGTCGCGCCCAAAGCTGGTATCCATCAGGCTTTTGCGGTCGCAGACATGACGGTCAGCCAAAGTTTGCGTTCGATTGTAAGTTTAATCCAGCGGCCCGGTATCATGCGCATCGGTTTCGATGATTTGCTCGCGGCGCTGCGCGGCGGCGGCGGACGTTGTCTCTTTGGCTTTGGCGAAAGTGATTCGGATAATCGTGCGCACCAGGCACTGGCACAGGCCTTGAAGAATCCCCTGATGGATCGCGGGCGCTCGCTCGCCGATGCCTCGAGCGTGCTGGTGCAAATCACCGGCGGTCCTGGTATGACTCTCTCGGAAGTGGAAGTCTTGATGCGCGATTTGAACAAGCACATCGGCGAAGAAACGCAGCTCCTTTTCGGGACGGCGGTTGACGGTCGGATGGGGGATCGGTTGAGCGTTACCTTGCTCAGCTCCCTGCCCGCCGCGGAAACGGAAATTATGTCGCGGAGAAAAAAGCCTCCAGTAACTCCAACGGCTCCGCCGGCAGAGCCGGTTATCGAAAGGTTATCGGAACTGCCAATCGAGTCGTTCGTTGAATCCGAGACGACGAATATACAACCG
>DATELT010000034.1:0-2435 GCA_035276245.1 Chthoniobacterales bacterium | reverse complement strand
GGAACCTCGCTTAGCGAGATGGCGAATTATGTGCGGAAGCAATACGCAAAGACAAGGAAACGCCGCGCTAACTCGAAACCCGATTTAGCACTCGCACGTAAGTTGAGCGAAATCGAAGATGCGGCCGCCAAAGGAAAAAAGCACCGAACGCCGAAGACCGAACGTCGATCATCCAAAGTGATCGGCGTTACCGGCCCGGGTGGCGCAGGAAAGACGACCTTGATTGATGAATTAGTTTTGCGTTTTCTTCGGCAGAAGCCGAAAACGCGCATCGCGATTTTATCGCACGATCCGAGCGTGATTGGCGAAGGCGCGTTGCTCGGGGATCGGGCTACAATGATTAACTCGCAGGACGATCGGGTGTTCATGCGCAGCATGGCGACGCGCGGCCAGGCCGGGGGACTTTCGCCGGCGACCGAAAGTTGCCTGGCGCTACTGGCGCGTTCCGGGTTCGATTACGTGATTATCGAAACCGTCGGCACTGGTCAGGAAGCACTGCCATTTCGTAACAAGCTAGTCGATCAAACTGTCCTGGTGATGAATCCCGATTACGGGGCGCGGTTGCAGTTACAGAAAATCGTGATGCTGGATGTGGCCGACATCGTGGTGGTGAACAAGACGGATCTCGAGCGGTCGAGAGCGGCCTTGTCGGAGATCGAACAGCGATTGACGCAAAATAAGCGCAAACAGCAGATCGTGGCCACAGTTGCGAAACGCCATCGTGATCCTGGCGTGGATGAATTGTTCGAGTTAATTACGAGATAAACTGTAGCGACGGACCACCTGTCGCGCCGAAGCTGAGAGAAGGCGGGATGACCGCGCAATATGAGGCAGTCGGCGCCCATAGAGCGCCGCTACAGCAATGGAGGAAACCAGATGAGCAAACTTGGAGCGGTAGTTGAAGCAGTAGAGAGGCACGGGCTGTTTGTACTCGAGCAGGTCAAGCGCGCGCGCAGCGATGAGAAATTTGCGCATGCAGTGACAGAGCGCTGGAACAAGATCAAAGTCGAAACGCCAATTGCAAAAGCTCCCACTGGGTTGCCGTTGCCCCGCTTTGCGCTACCCGAGATCGACGAGCCAGGCGAAATCGCGCGTTACCTGTTTGGCGAGGGTTTGCCCGCCGAGTTTCCTTATTTGAATGGCGCCTATCGCGAGATGTATCTCGAGCCATTGCGCGAAATCGAAACCGGCAGTTACGGAGTCCGAGCCGGACGGGCGGCAAAATCGACGTCTTCAAATGGGGAAAAGACGGAAAAGAAGAATGGTGCGCAGCCACCTGAAGAACCAACCCGGCTGTTCTCTGGTCTCATGTTGGCCGAGGACACGAACAAGCGTTTCCATTTCCTTAGCGCGCATCAGCGCTCGAAACGTCTGAGCACGGCCTTCGATGGCCCTACCCTTTATGGAATTGATTCCGATGCCGATGGCGTGTTCGGAAAAATTGGGGAAGGGGGCGTTGCGGTCGACACGGTCGAAGACATGGTGCGGCTCTACGACGGTTTCGAACTCGGTGCGCCGAATTTTTCGGCATCAATGACAATCAGCGGGCCGGCGCCAATTATCATGGCGATGTACATCGCGGCGGCGAAGCGTCGTTTTGGCCCGAAGGTGGTGCCGAATCTGCGCGGCACGATTCAGGCCGACATCTTTAAAGAAGTTCAGGCGCAGAACGAAACTATTTTCCCGACCGAAGCCTCGCTTCGCTTTCTATGCGACATGATCGAATGGACAACGGCCAACATGCCGCGGTGGTATCCGGTCTCGATTAGCGGTTATCACATTGGTGAAGCTGGCGCGACGCCCGTGCAGCAGGCCGCTTACACCCTCTCGAATGGATTCGCCTACGCGGAAATGCTCACCGCACGCGGCGTGCCGGTGGATCAGTTTGCACCGCGGCTTTCCTTCTTCCTCGATTGCGGTCTCGACGTTGAATACATCGCGCTCGCCCGGGTTTCGCGAAAGATTTGGGCAATCGGCATGCGCGACGTCTTTGGCGCCAACGCGCGCGGCCAAATGTTCAAATTGCATACGCAAACAAGTGGGCGTTCGCTCATCGCGGCTGAATTCAAAAACAATCTCACCCGGACAGCGGCGGAACTGATGCTGGCCTACATGAACGGCACGAACTCGTGTCATTCTAACAGCGCCGACGAACCATTCACCACGCCCAGCGAAGAATGGATCCGGCTCGCCGCTCATGGACAGGCAATCCTGCTTGAAGAATCTGGAATCTTTAAGCACACCATGAACATGTTAAGCGGCTCGCCCGGGATGAAAGCGGTCGAGCGTGCGGTTGAGAAAGCAATTCTCGATGAATTCCGTGAGATCGAATCACTCGGCGGCGTTCTCGCCGCGGTAGAAAATCGGTATCAACGCAGCCAAATCCAAAATGCCGCCCATCGGTACGAGCAACAAATCTACGACGGCACCCGGCC
>DATELT010000033.1:0-9266 GCA_035276245.1 Chthoniobacterales bacterium | reverse complement strand
CATATCAAGGAGCAGACCGTGAAAGGGCTCATTCATGCTGTAGACATCTACCCGACCGTCGCGAAACTCGCGGGCGCTTCGACGGAAAAGTGCAAGCCGCTCGACGGCGTAGATGTGTGGGACACGATCGCGGAGGACAAGCCGTCCCCGCGCACGGAATTCATCTATAATGTCGAACCACTCCGGGGTGCGGTTCGGCAGGGTGATTGGAAGCTTATCTGGCGCACCATGCTGCCAAGCAGCGTGGACCTCTACAACCTCGCCGAAGATCCCTACGAAAAGAACAATATTGCTGCCGCGCATCCCGAGAAAGTCGCCGAGATGCAGGCGCGTCTCGAAGCCGCTGGCAAGGAAGCCGCCAAGCCCTTGGCGCTGCTTTGGATTGTGCAGACCGCCATGAAGTCCGCCATTCCACTCCTGCCGAGCGACGAAAACTTATACACCGATGACGACAACGACCCCGTGCCCCCGAAGATTGGAAACTCTCACTGATGGCTAACGTCGTGCCAGGGACATGAACGGTAGGCGAATCAGCTGCTAAAACGCCGCAGCTTCCATCGCCACTCGATTCGTCTCGACCGTTGATAATTTGAATTTCGCCGAACAGCGTTGGCAAGTAGGCGAGTTCCGTTACCTTTGTTTCCTTCACGTAAAATCTTTTCGCATGCGCGTTCCAGCTATCGTCTTCGTTGCTGTCCTCTTAATATATAAGGCAGCATTTTCGGCCGCAGAGGAGTTCGCCCGCACGGTGGCGAACAACGTTTCGTTGCCAGGCAAAGCTCCGGAAGGGATGGTCTGGATTCCTGGAGGCGAATTCTCAATGGGGGCGGCCGTAGACGGCGTTGGTAGTTCCGAAATGCCGATGGCATCCAATGATGCAGGCCCAATCCATCGTGTGCGCGTCGGCGGATTCTGGATGGATGCGACGGCCGTGACGAATGAACAGTTCGAGCAATTCGTCAAGGCGACAGGATATGTTACGATCGCGGAACGGACCCCGACACAGGAAGAATTTCCAACCGCTCCCGCTGAAAATCTGATTGCGGGGTCAATTGTTTTTGCGCCGCCCGACCACGAGGTTGCGCTCGATAATTATTTGCAATGGTGGACCTACATTCCGGGTGCAAACTGGCGACACCCGCTCGGGCCAAACAGTGACCTCAAGGGAAAAGAAAAATATCCAGTCGTCCAAGTCGCGTATCCGGACGCTGAAGCATACGCCAAATGGGCGGGGAAACGTTTGCCGACCGAAGCAGAATTCGAATTTGCCGCGCGCGGCGGTTTGTCTGGAAAAACATACGTATGGGGAGACGAATTCCGACCTAACGGGAAATGGATGGCAAACACCTGGCAGGGAAAATTTCCAGTGAAAGACACGGGTGAGGACGGTTTTGCCGGAATCGCACCGGTCAAAAGTTTTCCGCCAAACGGCTATGGTCTTTACGACATGGCCGGCAACGTCTGGGAGTGGTGCAGCGATTGGTACCGGCCTGATTATTACAAGACTCTGGCTGAGAAAGGGGACGTCGCGGTTAACCCAGAAGGTCCTGATTCACCTTTCGATCCAGCGGAGCCGACCGAGAAGAAGCGCGTTCAGCGCGGCGGTTCGTTTCTATGCAATTCTCAATATTGTTCGCGCTATATCGTGGGCACCCGCGGCAAAGGCGAAGTAAACACGGGAACAAACCATCTCGGTTTTCGATGTGTGAAGTCCGCGCAGGAAGCAGCCGCTAATATAACGGCGGGATCCAGCACTGTGCCGTGAAAGCGCTGGAGCCTAAGCGTGGCATAGGTCTAAGGTCCAATAGGCCGCGACGATCCTGTTCCGGACCATAGGTAGATGACTACTTTCATTCGACTCGCCGCCGTAACCATTGCTTGCCTGGTAATGCAAGCCTCCTTCGCGGTTACAATCCCTGCCGGCACAACCCTGGTTGTGCGCACACTGCATAACATTTCCTCCATTGATGCCCCCGGCAGGACCATTTCGATGCAGCTCGATAGGGACGTCGTCGTCAATGGGAAGGTCGCTCTGCCTGCAGGAACAAAGATCTCCGGGCGCGTTGAAACTTCCAAACGCACTCGCACTCGCAGCAGTTCGCAAGAATTGACTGTGAACATCACAAACGCGCAAGTTCACGGACGGACAGTTGCGATCAAAACTACGGGTGCGGTTAACCCGGGCAACCCGTTTGCCAGAACAACACGACGGGGAGTTCAGGTCTCGACTTATAGTTATCAGGTTCCATCGGGAACCAAGCTACAGTTTCGCTTAGCACAGCCGGTCGAGTTCTAGATTATATCGAATTCATGGGTTGAAAGACCGACGCCATCTCCCGCAATGCACAGCTTGGTCTGTTTCTAAGAGCTACCGCACCTGGTACAAATCAGGATCAACAAGGAATCGCCGAAATATACCAAATTCTAAAAGAATATCTGGCAAAGCAAACGCGATGAAAGAGAAAATCGTTTTATTACTAGTCGTTAGTGTAAGCGCGGCACTTTCCTGCTTCGCGCAGACTCCTCAACCTTCTCGGGCGGCGGACGTTTCATTTGAAGAACTACCCGAGCTAAGCGCGAGCGAAATCTTGAAACCCGAGGTGGTCAAAGGACCTCATCACACCGTTCGAGAGCCCGTTTCTACCTATTCCGGCGCAAATCAGTTCATGATCGATTCTGAGTTCGGCGTTTTTGAAGCAGACGGCAATGAGATGTTACTTCGTCGAATTAACGAGATCAATGCAATCGCCCGGCTTAAGGAAGTATCGCGAACCGATGAGTTTAAAGCGGCACTGGTGAAATCAGCCAAGGCTCCGGCCGCAGCCGCCAAGCGTATCGCCAATGATCCGATGGGGACGCTTGAAAGCGTGCCGAAGGGAATCATGAAATTCATGAGCCGGGCGGGCGAATCGGTTAAGGGACTTGGCAAGAAAAGTAATTCGGACAAGTACGAAGGCAGCAAGCTCGAACAGGTCAGCGGATTTTCCGATACGAAGCGAAAGGTCGCTATTGACCTCGGTGTCGATCCTTACAGCAGCAACACGGTTTTGCAGCACGAGCTAAATGAGATCGCGAAGGCCGCTTTCGCCGGCGGCGCAACCTTTTCCATCGCCACGCTCCCGGTTGGGGGAGCGGCTGGGGTTGGGCTCACTACGACGCAAGTATCAGATTCGCTCGAGCAAGCGTTGCGCGAGAAATCGCCAGGTGATCTCAAGGCTTTAAATCGCAAATATCTTCTGGGAATGGGAGTGAGCGCGAAAGAGGCAGATCGCTTTTTTGCCAACGAGGCTTTCTCACCGACGGCGCAGACCGCCTTCATTTTGAACCTTCGCTCGCTCGATGGTGTCGCCGATCGCCGTGCTTTCGTTCAGCTGGCAGCGGAAACCAGCTCCACCGAGACGGACGCGATCTTTTGTACTCAAACTGCAGCTTTGATGAGCAAGCTGCACAATGGCGATGTTCCACTGGCACGAATTACCGCGATCGGCGGTTTTCCTGTTTGCATCGCCAAAGACGGTAGCGTCGTTGTCGCGTTGCAATGGGATTATGCCGCGTGGACGCCGACTGCCGCCGCCTTTGCCGAGAAACTGCAACGACTTGGAGGCGAAACTGGCGCTCACAAACCAGTATTCGTTGCGCTATCGGGACAAGCTTCGCCGCGGCTGCAGGAGGAGCTTCACAGCCGCGGTTTCACTTTGCGCGATCGTCTCAATCCGGGACCTCTGAAATAGCGCAGCTTATCCCCCGAACGGCTTCGGCGCGCTGACTCCGAATTTCATAGCATCCCGCGTTTGCGGGGTCGTCTGATTCCGAGGATTGTTCTGCGTGAAGACGCAGATCGATGCGTTCACGGCGCAGATTTGTGAGGTTATTGTCGGCAAAGTCGAGGCGGTGAAACTCGCAGTCGCGTGCCTGCTCGCGCGCGGTCATTTGCTGATCGAAGATATCCCGGGAGTGGGTAAGACGACGCTGTCGCAGGCCCTGGCCCGGTCGATAGGCGCCGCTTTTCAACGGATTCAATTCACCAGCGACCTGCTGCCGGCTGACATCCTGGGCAACTCCATTTTCGATCGCGAGCAACAACGCTTCATCTTTCATCAAGGGCCGCTCTTTTCGCAGGTGGTCTTAATCGACGAAGTGAACCGCGCGACCGCGAAGACGCAGAGCGCGTTGCTCGAAGCGATGGAAGAACATCATGTCTCCGCTGACGGCGCAACTTATGAGCTACCCGAGCCATTCTTCGTCGTCGCCACTCAGAACCCGCAACATCAAGTCGGCACCTTCCCGCTGCCGGAATCTCAGCTTGATCGTTTTCTTATGCGCATCGAATTGGGTGTGCCCGATCGCGCGAGCGAGCGCGCGATGCTTTTGGGCGTCGATCGGCGCGAGATGCTCAAGGAACTGAAGCCTGTGTTCAAACGCGAGACGTTGCTCGAAATCCAAACAGCTGTGCGCAAGGTGCACACGTCGGCTGCGTTGTTGGATTATCTTCAAGATTTGCTGGACGCATCCCGGCAACGTCATAGCACAGGCATTTCTCCGCGTGGCGGTCTTGCCCTGCGACATGCGGCGCAAGCATGGGCGTTGATGAACGGGCGGGAAATGGTTTTGCCCGAAGACATTCAGGCTGTCTGCGTGCCAGTGATGGGACATCGACTGGGACACGACATTGAGCAGCCCGGCCAAAGCGGTCGTACCCTGGCCGAGGCATTGGTGCGAACGGTGCCGGTCCCGTGAATCTCGCAAGGTTACCGCGCCTGCGACCGACCGCAGCACTGGGCGGATTGGTGTTCGTGTTATTCGCGATGTGGTATGCCGCGTCGAGTCAGAACAACGCCGCAGCTTATCTTCTTTTCTTCACCCTCAGCAGCGTCTTTGTCGTTTCGATCCCGCACGCGTTGCTCAATGTCGCGAGCTTGAAAGCGACCACCGAATCGATGAAGCCTACGTTCGCAGGCGATGAAGTTTCGCTGCCGGTCGAGGTCACCAACCAATCAGGAAAACGGCGTTACGGCGTTCGCGTGCAAGTGCCGGATTCCGGCGGTGACGAACAGCCAGTGGATGAGATAGCGGCAGGCAGAGCCGCGCGCGTCCTGATTCGGTTCCCGGCGCGTGCGCGCGGCGAATATGAGGTGAAACGGATATGTTTGGCGAGCGCTTTCCCACTCGGCGTTTTGCGGGCAACGAAACGAATAAATTGTCAGCAACGCTTTCTTGTTTATCCAAAACCAGAGGGCGATCCAAGATTGCCGCGCGATCGCGCGCATCAGGCGCATAACAGGCCGAGAAGCGAGCTGGGCGAAGGCGACGACTTCGCGGGCGTGCGCGCATATGAGCCAGGTCAATCGCAGCGTCAGATCGACTGGAAAGCAGTCGCGCGCGGTCACCCACTTATGACCAAGCAGTATACGACGGAAGCGACCGGTGCGCTCTATCTTGACTTTGCTATGGTGCCAGGAGACGACACGGAGGCGCGGCTGGCGCAACTCGCCTTGTGGATTATCGAAGCGGAACGGGGACGGCGTTCTTACGGCTTGCGTCTGCGCGGAATCGAGATCGCACCCTCGTTAGGGCAGATACATTTCCATCGCTGCCTTCGCGCCCTGGCGCTATTCAAATGATCACCAAACGAGACACCCGTATTCCGCGTCGGCCGTTGCTCTGGCTCGCGGCGGCGCTGTTGTTTGTCCTGCCGCCGATGTTTGACGGGCTTACGCCCTGGGTGCCGACGCTGTTGCTGGTGGCAATCACGGCCAAGTTTTGGATGGAGCCACGCGGTTACCGGCTGCGTTTTCTCCCGCTGAAGATCGCGCTCGTCGCCGCCGCGCTAGTTGCAATTTTCATTAGCTACGGCGCGATCAAGGGCATCGAACCCGGCGTATCGCTCATCATCGTGTTGATGTCGTTGAAGATTTTCGAGGCACACACTGTCCGCGAGTTCCACTTCATGGTGATGCTGGGTTGGGTGCTTTGTCTTTGCGGATTTTTCCTCGCGCAGGACCTCGCCATTGCGGTCTGCATCATGATTGCGTTTACCCTGCTCACTACTGCTCTCATTCAATTCTATCGCGGATTGGCGGGGGGCAGGATTTGGCCGCCGTTGCGAGCCGCGCTCACTCTGCTCGCGCAAGCAGTGCCGCTAATCGTGCTGTTGTTTCTCCTCTTCCCACGTGTGACAGCAGGTTTTCGCCTGCTACTAACGCCGAACGTGGCGTCCGCGTCTGGTTTTTCTGACCGGCTTTCACCAGGCAGTATCGAAACACTCGCTACTTCGAGGACGGTTGCATTCCGAGCCGAATTTCCGGACGACGATGTTCTCCGAGCTAAGGCTCTTTACTGGCGCGGCCTCGTCCTTACACAGGGGGATGGCATGGAATGGCGCTACCGGGATATACGGGCCGCAATGTCCCATTCATCGCAGGAACTTCGTCGTGGCAACACCATCCGCCAATGGATCACGATCGAACCGCACGGCGAGCGTTGGATGTTTGCTCTGGATCGGCCGGTGACGGAGTGCCTCGGTGCGATCCTCAGGCCAGGCAATTACTTGCAGAGCGCGCAACCAATCATGAAACCGCGGCGCTATGAAGTGAAATCGTCGCCGGAGTTCGCGCGTCAAGATCTGCAGCCGGCAGAGCGAGAACAGGCGCTCGAGGTGTCGGCATCCGTCGCCGCGAGGGTCCGCGAGCTCGCGCAATCGTGGGGTGAAACTAATCCGGATCCGCGCGCTATCGTCAGGCGCGCTCTCGATTTTTTCAAAACCCAGCGCTTCCGCTATTCATTTACACCAGGCGAATACAGGAACAACGATCTCGAGGAATTTTTGTTTCATCGACGAATCGGCTTCTGCGAACATTACGCGGCCAGTTTCGCAACATTGATGCGGCTGGCAGGAGTGCCCGCGCGTGTCGTTATTGGATATCTCGGTGGCGAGTTCAACGAAATGGGCCATTTCTATCTGGTGCGGCAATCCGATGCTCATGCGTGGTGCGAGGTTTGGCTGCCCGATACCGGCTGGACGCGTGTCGATCCGACCAACGTAGTCGCACCCGAGCGCGTAAATTTTGGTTTTGAGTCTTTCCTGGAACGGAGCGCTAGTGCGGGGGAGATGAGCCCTGGGTTCACGCGAACTTTTGCGCGCCAGCCATTTTTTGCCAAGATCCGCGTGACGTGGCAAACGCTGAACTACGCCTGGGACAGCCGCGTTCTGGGCTTCGACGCGGAGGCGCAGCAAGTGTTGACGAACGAGATTGGTTTGCCCGACCTAAGACCGGTGTCGTTACTTTTTTTAAGCGCCATCATTGCTGCTGGATTTGTTCTGATTCTTGCGACCTGGTTGCAATTTCGCGCCCGCGTTCAACCCGATCCGGTCCAAGGACTCTACACCAAGTTCTGCGCGAAAGCAGCGCGAATGGGTGCACGGCGCGATCCCACCGAAGGTCCAGTAGATTTCGCGCGGCGCGTGGGAGAGGTTTTACCGCAGGAATCGGAACGCATCGCGGCGATTTCACACTGTTACATCGGATTGCGCTATGCGCGGGATTCAGATGCTTCGAGCTTGCATGCCCTCGCGCGCGAAGTGCAGCTCTTCGGTTCCGGGAACCGAAAAAATCGGAAATCTTACGCCGGCCGCTGAAGCCGCGCTTCCGCTAGATCAATATCGCGCTGGATGCGCCGCAAAGCTTGGTCGTTGATTGCCTCTTGATTGCGCAAGGTAATTACGGTTTCACGTTCGACCTGTAGTAGTTCGCAAGCGAGTTCTTCAAAATCCTCTGAAAACAATCGGCTGACGCGTTCCTGACGTGGACCTTCCACATTCAATTGCTGGATTCGATCGACGTATTCCGCTCGTAATCTTCCAATCGTCTCAGGCTTCGCTTCGTGAAAGGACTCGATCGCCTCCAGGCGCGCCAGCGCCGCTTCGTTCGCTTTGAGCCGCGCTAATCTCTCTTCGCGTTCGGTAACGTGATCATCGACAACTCCGAGCCAGCGAATAACCGGCATCAAAGTCAAACCTTGCACGACGAGCGTTCCGAAAATGACGCAAAACGTAAGCAGCAGGATAATGTCGCGGCCCGGAAATGGTTCGCCGCTCGGCAGAATAAACGGGACCGACAATGCTGCTGCAAGGGAATCGGCACCACGAACACCGGTCCAGGCGATGACCGCAGTGTGTTGCCACGGAACGCGGGATTTGCGGCGCTGTCTCCGATACAGTACAGGCAGGTAAGTGCTACCGAACATCCAGGCAAAACGAACCGCCACCATTACGGAAACGACTAGCACTGCCAATTTCGCGACCTTAGTGAGTGAACCCGGCGGAAGGACATGAATGACGCCTGGCAGTTGTAGTCCGATCAACATGAACAGCAATCCGCTGAGAATGAAGACAACCATTTCCCAGACGGGCAAGGCCTGAAGCCGCATCCGACCGCGCACGATGCGAGGCGCCTGCCAACCATAGTAGATGCCGGCGATGACAACCGCCAGGATTCCCGAAACGTGGAGTTTGTCGCCGCCGAAGTAAGCAACGTACGGTGTCAAAAGTGAGAACATTGTTTGCACAGGTGGATCGTCCAAACGCTTTTGCACTTGTGTCGCCAGCCAGCCCACCGCGAGCCCCACCGCAACGCCACCCACTGCCGCGAACAAGAACTGCAGGCTTGCTTGACCCAGGGAGAATGCCCCCGTCATCACTGCTGCGACGGCGAACCGGAAGGAAATGAACGACGTCGCATCATTAACCAGACTTTCGCCTTCCAGAATAACGATGATTTTTCGTGGCACGCGCAGGTTCTGGGTAATCGACAATGCCGCGACTGCGTCTGGCGGCGAAATCAATGCTCCAAAGACAAAGCCAACTGCCCACGGGAGCCCGGTAAGATAGTGAAACAATGCGGCGATTACTGTCATCGTCAGCACGACCAGGACGATCGCTAGCAGAAGAATCGGCCGCAGATTGGCTCTGAAATCTCTCCAAGATGTGAAAAGTGCGCCGGGATAAATCAGTGGCGGCAGAAACAGGTTAAACACGAGTTCCGGCGCAAGATGGATGACGGGCAATGCAGGGATCAGGCCCAGTAACACACCGCCGATCGTAAGAAGGATTGGATGCGGGACCCGGATTCTTCGAGCGACGATCGCCAGTAACCCAACGATAACGAGGCAAATCAGAATCAGTTCGCTCTGGCCTACGATTGGTTTCGCTGTATCCAAACCTACTCCTTTCCAGTCATTATCGCCAGATCAAACGTGGTTTCCAAGCA
>DATELT010000032.1:0-2084 GCA_035276245.1 Chthoniobacterales bacterium | reverse complement strand
TTATAATACGAGTCCTTTTAAGCATCCCAGATTGGCCTAATGAATCTTCCCCGGTCCCCAAAGCGCGCGCCCAGGCTTGGCGCCGGTGTGCTCGCCATCTTTCAGAATCTGCTTGCCATTCACAAAGACGTGTTTCATGCCGGTAGCGTATTGCGCCGGATTCGCGAACGTGGCGTTATCAGTGATTGTCGCCGGATCGAAAACGACCACATCGGCGAACATTCCTTCTTTCAAAAAGCCGCGATGATCTAGCTCAAGGTTGGTTGCCGGTAACGCGCTTAACCGCCGAATTCCTTCGGGCAACGTGATTACCTTTTCGTCCCGCACATATTTGCCAAGAACGCGCGCGAACGTTCCATAGGCGCGCGGATGCGGCTTTGATTTTAGGAAAACACCTTCGGGCGCCTGCGAGGCTTCATCAGAACCGAAGGAAATCCAAGGCGTTGCCATTTCCTTTTTCACATTCTCTTCCGACATCAAAAAATAAATCGCGCCCACTCGCGCCTCGTCCTCGATAATTAAATCCATGATTGTTTCGACGGGATCTCTGCCGCGCATCTTTGCGACTTCGGCCAGCGATTTGCCGTTAAGTGGTTTGAGTTTCTCCGATTCAAAGGCAAGCGAAGTGATGCGGTCGGGCGAGCCAGCGGCAAGATAAAGATTTTCCCATGTGTCGCTGTCCATCCTCACCTCAGCGGCGATCTTTTTGCGGGTTGCCGGATCACGCAGCCGCTTCAAAAGCGCCTCATCACCGCCGTCACGTGTCCACGGCGGCAGACAGGCGGCCAATGCTGTACCGCCAGCGATGTACGTGTACATGTTTGCGCGAATTTGCAGCCCTGCCTTCCGGGCCGCCTCGATTCGCGCCAAGAGAGTGTCGATCTTGCCCCAATTTTTCTGACCGAGAGCCTTGATGTGATAAAGCTCTGCCGGAATGTGCGCTTCGCGCGAGATGCGAAGTAGCTCGTCAAAAGCTTCGAGTAATTGGTTTCCTTCACTGCGCATGTGCGAGATGTATTTGCCTTTGTACTTCGAGGCCACTTTGCAGAGCTCGATTAACTCCTCGGTTTTGGCGTAGAAGGCTGGCGGGTAAATCAATGCAGTTCCGATGCCGAGCGCGCCCGCTTCCATTTCTTTGCGCACCAACTCGCGCATCTCATCGAGTTGCTGTGGCGTGGGCCGTTTATCTTCAAACCCGATGACGTTTTCCCGAATCGTGGTCGCCCCGATAAAGGAGGCGACGTTGCACGATATGCCACGTTCTTCCAGATACTTTAGATACTCGGCCAGGGTGTTCCATTTGATCTCGTACTTGAAGTCCCCCTGCTGCTTGAGCATGTATTGGCGAACGCGATCGTTCACCGGCCCCATCGATTCGCCTTCGCCCATGATCTCCGTTGTCACGCCCTGGCGAATTTCACTTTGCGAGCGGCCATCTACGATAAGCGACTCGGTTGACCAGGAGAGCATGTTGATAAAGCCGGGCGCGACGGCGAGTCCGTGGGCGTCGATGACATCGTTAGCTGAGGCGTTCTGATAATCTCCGACGCCTACGATGCGATCGCCGCGAATCGCCACATCAGCCGCTCGTCCTTCAGCAGCGCTGCCGTCGTAAACTGTCCCGTTCTTAATCAAGACATCGAACTGCGACGCTGAGGAAGGGAGCTGCGCGTGGGCAACCTGCGAGATTGCAAAACAGATAGGCGCGGCAAAACAAACTAACCAATAGCCTTTGCCATGAACACAACCCGTCGGATGCGACCTTAAGCAGAAGAATGGATTCATTTTCTAACCGATAATTAGAAGTTAATAAACAGTCAGGTTTAATGAACCTTTCCCGGACCCCACAGGGCGCGGCCTGGTTTGGCGCCGGTATGTTCACCATCTTTCAAGACTTGCGTGCCGTTGACGAAAACGGCTTTCACTCCAGTGGCGTATTGGTGTGGTTGCGCGAAAGTGGCGTGATCGGTAATTGTCGCGGGATCGAACACCACCAGATCGGCAAGCATTCCTTCCTTGATGAAGCCGCGGTGATCGAGTCCAAGATTTGTTGCTGGCAACCCGCTCAGCCGGCGCACGGATTC
>DATELT010000031.1:0-11164 GCA_035276245.1 Chthoniobacterales bacterium | reverse complement strand
ATCCGCGCATGAAAGAGCGCAAGAAATCAGGCCAACCGGGAGCGCGTAAACGCTTCCAATTCTCCAAGCGCTAATTCATAGCATGGCTCTTATGCCAGTCCGGCTCGGACGCGTGGGGGCCAACGGGCATCTTGCCCTTTGCGATCGATCCAGTTTCTGAGACTCCGGCAGCCCGTTTAATCTGCATCTCAGATGATTGACGCTTGGCCGGGCCTCGACGATTAAGACTGCGGCCAACGACCACGGCTACGCCTAAGGGGTCGGCGGCGCGGCCGAAGGGTTCGCTGTCACCGATGGTACAGCGCTTGGCGCAGGCGGCACAACAGTAGGTACTTTCATCGTTGGCGGAGCAGTAGCGGCCACCGGAGCGCCGGGTTTAGGAGACGCAACGACCGCCGGTGTTTCCGGCTTCGCCGTCTTCAAAAACGTTCGCAGCAACTGGGTCGCTTCCATGGCCGCGTAGCTGTCGCGATATTGCGTCAGGATCGTCTCGCAGATGCGCCGCGCATCCTCAGTCTTGCCCTTCTCCTGCAAAATGTGCGCCTGTTCGATCAACGCCATCGGAGCGTTGAAACCAGGAACATTGGAGATTTGCTGGTAAGTAGCAAAAGCTTCGTCCTCTTTGCCCATCGCTTGCAAATTTGCGGCGATTGCCATTCGCGCTGTGGTCCCCAGTTCGTGACGCGGGAATTTATCCAGGAATTTCATCAGCGTTCCGTTCGCTTCCGCATACTTTCCATCTTTGCGCTGCGCATCTGCCAGCAACAGATATGCGGACGCAGCTGCCGCTGTATCGCTATGCTGATTGATGAGTTCCTCATATGCGGCTGGCGTTTTGGCCGCAGAAAACAATGTCGCCGCGGCTGCTTCGCGCCGATCTCGGAACAGCCGGTAGCCCGCGACTCCCACGAGTCCGAGGACCGCCAGTCCGAGCAGAATGGCAATTTCTCTTCGGTATTTGTACCAAAAAACCTGCGCGTCGAGCGCGGGATCGGTGGTGACTCCTTTTGCGATTGGCATGCGATTTACAGCGGGCGAGTTTATGCCACGCGCCCGCGCGCCGCGCAAGATCGCTACTTCAGTGCGTTACGCAATCGCAACAGGAGCGGAATTGTCGTTAAGACCCCGACAGCCACGAGCGCGAGACCGGCGCTTTGTCGCTCCTCCTTTTCCAAGCTGTTGCTAAGGAGAAGACCAATCCCCACTCCAAGCGCGCCACGGGTGAGCGCGATCATCCCAATCTCTGGCAACATCAACGTGACGCTCTTTCCTGTAAAGTTCATGCCATTTCCTCCACGTCTTTAATTTCGCATTTCCGGTCCGTTGTGGTTCGCATGGAAAGCGGAATACGAAGTAGCGTTTGGAAAATCGGACTGATCGTCTCAGATTGCCAGTAGAAAATCCGATGACGCGTCCTGTTGACCAAAGTCGCAACGGCTTTCTACACCCGTTGCGAATCCGTCGCGCGACTGGAAAGGACCGCGAGGCCATTTGGCAAATCTTTCATGCTGTCGTTAGCCGACGCGATACTTACGTTTTCGATCCGGACATTTCCCGTCGGCAGGCATTGGCTTACTGGTGCAGCCCGAAAACGCGCTGTTATGTCGCTCTGTCTGATCAGAAAATAGTCGGCAGTTACATTCTCAAGGCCAACCAGCCGGGACTGGGGTCGCACGTAGCGAATGCCGGCTTCATGGTTGCACCATGGGCCCAAGGTTGTGGAATCGGACGAACGATGGCTGAACATTGTTTGCACGAGGCGAGAGGCCTCGGCTATCGCGCAATGCAATTTAATTTCGTCGTCTCCACCAATAGGAGTGCGCTCCGGCTCTGGAAGAACCTCGGATTCAAAATCGTCGGAACATTGCCCGGCGCCTTCCGTCACGGCGGGCGCGGATTCGTCGATGTTTATGTCATGTATCGAAAATTGAAACCGGCAGCCTAATTCCCGTTAGAAAATGATGGCTCTTTGTTTTTCGTGAGGCTCAAAGCGGCGGCTCAGCTCAGTGCTTCTTCTTTCGGCCGCCTTTTCTCCCGCCTTTGCGTGAGCTGGCTTTACTTTCCTTTTTCCCGCGGCCGCTTCCGCTCTTTTTGCCGCCTTTGCTCGATTTGTTAACTGTGGCCCAAGCGCGTCGGGCTGCTTCTTTTCGCCCTACTCCACGCTTTTCATAACCCTCTTCAATATGCTCGGCTTTCCGTTTTTGTTTACTCGTGTATTTCGATTTGCTTCCGCGTGCCATAAATCCTCCCTTGCCTCAAGTATTCGCGCCACACCGGTTTCGTGGATTTGTCTTACCGCGTTCGTGATACGCGCGGTCAATGCCAAGTACGCGAAATTCTTACACAATGGACACCTTTTATAATTTTGTCGGACCACTCCTTGGCTTGGGCGTCGAGCCGAAGGAGTTGACTTTTCTTCAAATCTCCATCCGCGGAATCATCGTTTTTGTTGCCACGCTCTTGATGATCCGCCTCGGACATAAACGGTCGCTCGCCCGGAAAACCCCATTTGACGCGGTCCTCATCGTCATCCTCGCGTCAGTATTATCACGCGCAATCAATGGCAGCGCTGCATTTTTTGCGACTCTCGGTGGTAGCGTGGTGATCGTTCTGGTCCACCGGCTATTTGCCCTTATCGCTTATCATTCGCACGGGTTTGGCATTCTCATCAAAGGGCGACCCGAGATAATTGTGGAAAACGGCAATCTCGTCATGGATACGATGCGACGAAATCATATTTCCGAACACGATCTCGAGGAAGACTTGCGGCTCGACGCCGAGTTGGAGAATATCTCGCAAGTACAAGTCGGTCGCGTAGAACGCAGCGGCGACATCAGTTTCATCAAGAAAGAGTAGCCTCGTTTCGGGTTTGCACGTCCTGCGACGTCTTGAATAGGATATTGGACGTTGGAGGCTTACTTCGTGATTCCACACGACAAACTTTTCATTCCCGGTCCAGTTGAAGTTTCCCAAAAAACCATGGCCGCGTTTTCGCGTCCGATGATCGGGCATCGCGGCGAAGCCTTCAAAAATCTCTATCGTAAAATTCATCCGCACCTCCAGGAACTCTTCGTCACGAAGCAACCCGTTTTTCTTTCTACCTCATCGGCCTGGGGCGTGATGGAAGCCGCCATTCGCAATCTCGCAAACCGGCGCGTGCTTTGCTGCATGTGCGGCGCATTCTCCGACAAATGGCTCGACGTCGCACGGCGCTGCGGAAAAGAGGCCGAGCCCTTGCAGGTGCAATGGGGAAGACACATCGATCACAAGGAAGTCGATCACGCTCTCGCCTCCGGAAAATTCGACACTGTCACACTGATTCATAACGAGACCTCGACCGGCGTAATGAATCCGCTGCCAGAGATTTGTTGCGCTCTTGCCAAATACCCGGATGTCGCGCTCATCCTCGACACTGTCTCATCGTTTTCCGCGGTGCCGATCGCAATGGACGGACTCGGCATCGACGTCATGCTGACCGGAGCGCAAAAGGCGCTGGCTCTGCCGCCCGGATTCTCGCTTTTCAGCGTTTCGGAGAAAGCATTCGCGCGCGCGGAAAAGCAAAAGGACCGTGGCTACTACTTCGATTTTCTAGAATTCAAGAAACAGCAAGGCGAGTTCATGACCCCAAGCACGCCGAGTATCGGACATATTTTCGCCCTGGAATCAAAGCTCGATGAAATCTTCAGCGAAACCTTGCCGAACCGTTTTGAACGCCACGCCCGGACTAATGCATTGGTTCACGATTGGGTTAATGAGCACGGATTCGAATTTTTTGCGGAAGAAAATTTTCGCGCGATCACTTTGACCTGTGTCAAAAACAACCGCGGGATCGACGTTGCCAAGCTCGTGCGCGATCTGCGCGAAAAGCATCACCTCCTCATCGATGGCGGCTACGGCAGGATCAAAGGGCAAACCTTCCGCCTCTCCAACATGGGCGACGAAACCGAAGAAACCGTCGCACATTTGCTGCGCTGTCTGGATGACTGTTTAGGGTAGCGTATAGATCGCCGCGTCAGGCGCGCGGAGCAGTAACCTGCGATACCAAAGCGCGCTGTGCTTTTCTCTCATCCGGTAACGGCCGGAAAATCATCCAGACGCCGGCCAGAACAAAACAGGCGCCGAGGAACGACCAGGCTGACAAGTGTTCGCCACCGAGTGCCCAGCCGAGCGCGATTGCGCCGGGCGGCGTGATCAGGGAAATGGTCTGCAATTTCGTTACCGACATCCGCGGCATCAGCCAGTAGAGAAGCAAAAAGGTGAGCGACGATCCAATAATGGCGAGATAGAGCAGGCAAAAAATCGCCATACCGGTCCAGTGAAACCGGGCGGGATTGCCATCGACCAACCACCCGATCACAAGCAACGGCACTGTCCCAAATAGCATTTGCCAGGCAGCTATCATCGCGGGGGCGAGCTCCATTCGCCGCGACTTTAGTAGTACATTCGAAAACGCCGCGCCGGCTGCACCGACGGTGATGCCGAGACCACCGAGAAACGCGAGCCAGCCGTTGAAACTGAGCAGCCGCATACAGATCAAAGCCACGCCACCGAGAGAGACAAATGCACCGAGCAGGCGTTGCCAGCGCAACGGTTCTTCAGGCAGAAGCCAATGGGCGAAGACCATTCCGAAAATCGGAATTGATGCCTGCAAAATCGCGGCTAATCCGGACGACACATACAGTTCGCCCCAAAACAACAAGACATAATTGATCGCGAACATGAGCACACCGGTAAGAGCGAGCACTTTATAGTCGGCTCGGCTTTTCGGAAGAAGGCGAGTATGTCCGGCCGAAACCGCCAGTAGTGCGATAATCGCGACGAGAAAGCGAATCCCAACGTAAGAAATCGGTGGCAGGTCGCGCAGCCCGACCTTGATTGCAAGCCAGGTCGAGCTCCAGACGATGCAAAGCGTGAGCCACGCCGCCGGTATGCGCCAGTCAACCCGCCCCATCGTTACCGCATTCCCTGCAAACATTCAGCGACATTCGCGGTGCTGGACTAAATCGTAAAGCGCCGCCGGCTTTCAGCCCACCACTATTGCAACGAGACACGATTGGAATGCGATGGGTCTCACTCTGGTAAACTTCGTCACCTTCATCGACATCGGTTGCTGGGCGGTTTGTTTTTGGTGGATGCATCGCATTTCGCAACGCCAGGATGCCATGCTGAAAGAGTTGCACGGGCAGGCCCAGAGCATCGAAGGACTTTCCAGGAAAGAGCACGAAATTCTCAAGGAATTGCACCCAACGGTGCAAAAAATCGAGAAAGGCGTCGATCAAGTGAAAGAATCGACACAGGCATGAATGGCAAAAAGCGAAAGGCGCTCCGTTTCCGAAGCGCCCTCCATAATGTGACGGCGGTAAGCCGAATTCTGTCCGACTGATTTTTCAGCCGGGACGATCATTTATCTCATCGAATTTCTTCGACGCCAGCCGCGTTATTACACAGCGTGGTGCGACGATACCCGGAGATCGGCCCCGAATTCCTTCGAGGCATTGGCGGACCGGCTGTCCTCCTCCTGTTTTGTCTTGCACCGCATGGGGTTTTTCCTGCCATCCCGCTTACGCGGGACGCGGTGAGCTCTTACCTCGCCTTTTCACCCTTGCCTGCGCTTTTCTCAAAGAACCGGCGGTATCTTCTCTGTGACACTTTCCGTCAACGTTCGCTTTCGAGAACGCCGCCCGCGTATTCTACGCGGCATGCTGCCGTATGGTGTTCGGACTTTCCTCTGGCGAGCCTCAGGGCTCGCCAGCGATCGTCTGCCATCACCTTAGTTTAGCACAATCCGGGACTCACAAAACCGCGAACTGAACCACAAAGCATGACGATAGTGCGAATGAAGAAAATGCAGATCCGCTAAGCACGCCAAAGACGTGAATGATTGTAAATCGTCGGTACGACGCGCGTTATTTTTTCGGCGCCTTGTCGCTTCGATTGATCGTCTCAAACCAATTCGTTAGAAAAAATTTTCTCTCTGCTGGCAAAAATGTTTTCGACGGCGCAATGATTGGTCGCAGCGTCGTCGTCATTTGGAAACAGACAAGGATGAAAATGACACTCCATATTTTGAGATGCCCTCTGCTAGTAGCACCGAGAAACCGGCGCATCGCATCGATCAGCCGCAGACCAAAACGAATTCCGATCATCCAGAAGAGCAAATGCAGCGCACCCATGAAAACGATTGAGTCGGTGGATTGTGAGAAAACCCACGCCACCGGCGCAAAACCGATTAATAAAATCGAGCTCAGACAGACAGCTGCGAAAAGCGCGCCGCAAACACTGCGCAGTTGCGCGTCGATCCCACCCAGGCAAGTGAAAATGTAAAGGCTCGGCAGGCAAATAAGGACCGACAGCAGAGTGCCGAGTCCAAGCTTTGCCGGAGCGATCCACATCTGCGCTCCGCCCGACTGCGCGCCAACGACGATTCCATAGATGGCAACACCAACGATTCCGAAAATGAGGAGCCACGCCGTCAAAATCATGGCCCGCGTTTGGTGCAGCTCGTGGACGACGCGCCCCGGGAATTTTAACAAGTTCTCCAGAAGACTGATGGGATTTTTCGGGTCCGGCATCGGCTCGAACACGAAACAGTTGCCATAGAATGGCGATTGTTTTGATGGAAGCGGTGGTGGATTCATTTGATTGTTGGTTTTGGTTTTCTTTTCAGAGAAAGAGATGCCGGAACGCGCGCCAAACCGCTTCGTAGAAATTTCCGCGAAGGGGATCATCCCGTAGAAACTGGATGGCGAGAGTTGGCGAACCGATGAATGGTCGAAGATTCCATGCCAATTGTGCCCCCAGAAAAAGATTTCCGGCGAGCCAACTAAGTAAAACTGCACGAGCTGTGCGCTCGTGGCCGTTCACTTTTTGCAGTAGTCCGAACAACCGCCGATTAGCTACGACGCCTGCAAAGGCAATGACGCAGACATGTGCGAGCAGCATCGCGCTGTGACCGATGATGGCGTGTTCCGATGCAAGAGGCGGCGCGTTGTATAGAATGAAGAGGGTGATGGGGCTAAAGCATCCAAGAATCAGAGATGCCACAGCGAAACTCATTAAAATGGCGGACGCCGTTTGTCTGAAGGAGAGATCCGATCCCAGAACCTGCGCCAGCATTCCATTGACCACGCCGTTGCCGATGCAGGTTAGAAAAATCAGAAGCGGAAACTTAATCGCCGTGAAAATCGACTGCAGCGGCGCTCGCCAAAGTCCGATGGTCGCACCGTAAACAGACGAGCCCAGAACAATCGCGATGCAATAGCAAATAAACCATCTGACGTTCGGTTTTTCCAGACAAGGCGCGTCAACTTCACCACGCAACAGTGTCTTAAGATGTTTAATCATGGAATTTCTCGAGCCATCGGCGCACGGCTTCGACCGTTTCCGGCAGGGTGGAGGTCCCGCCGGTGAGGCCGACGACACCGACACCGCGGAACCATTCCGGCTGCAATTCTTGCGGCCGCTCAATGTGCAGCGATCTCTTACCGGCCGCCCGACAGGTCTCGACCAGTTGCCGCGTGTTGTTGCTTTGGCGACCGCCAACGATTACGATAACCTCTGCCGCCGCGATCAATTTTTTGAGGGCGAGTTGTCGATCTTTGGTCGGTTTACAAACCGTATCGGCAAATCGGATTTTTGCGTTCGGATGTGCACGAACGATCTCCGCAACCAACGCGCGAACTCGATCGATTGGTTGCGTTGTTTGCGAAACAATTCCGTAACGACACCGCGGAGGAAGCTGTCTGATGTAGGTGACTTCGTTGATGACGCAGGCATCCGCAAAATCGCCAACCAAACCACGGACCTCGACGTGATCAGCCAAACCGATCACTACCGGAAAGTAGCCGGCGCGAACAAGACGCTTGAGCTGATCGTGCGCGTATCGAACGAGCGGGCAGGTACCGTCGGCCACCTCCAAGCCGCGTTTGTTTAAAGCCTCCCGTTCCTTGTCGGATGTCCCGTGTGCTGTAATCATGACGCGGCCAGTTGTGGTAATCGCACTCGACTGTTCCTGAACGCGCTGGGCGCGCAGTTGCTCGCGCACGATCGGATTATGGACAAGCTCGCCTAGGATGGTGAGCGGCCCTTTCCGAGCGAGCGCGTGGGCCTGGGCGATGGCGTCGCGGACGCCGAAACAGATGCCGAAATGTTCTGCGACAATAACTTTCATTTACTTTGTATCACAAAGTCCAAACCTAAAATTTTTTATTTCCGCCCTGCTTTCACAATTTGCTCCAGCAGCCCCAGATATTCCTGAAAGGCGGCACGCCCTTTTGTCGTCAACGCGTAACTCGTTTGCGGACGATGCCGAATTTCTTTCGTCATCGCCACCAAGCCTAGTCTGTGCAAGGTGCGAAGGTGGGTGATGAGATTGCCGTCGCTCATGTTCAGCTCGCTTTTGAGGTCCTGAAACGACCACGCCATCCGCGTTGCCAGCAAGGTCATGATTGAAAGGCGACCCTTCTCGTGGATCGCTTTGTCGAGTTTGTCGAAGTCGAGCATTTCATTCGCTAACAGCCCGCACCGGCGATTTCCAGACGCATACCGCGTAAATCAAATGGTAAAGGCCGAAGGTAAGTCCCATCGCGAGATTGGGGACGAGCGGCGTCGAGTAATATTCCAGCTGACGTGAGGTCACCATCATTCCCGCGGCCGTAATCAGAAAGGCCCATCCCAACAACACGAGAGATGGCGGCGCAAAATGTTGGGTAGCAATTAGAGCGAGCCCGTAAAATCCGATCCAAATGCGCACCAGCAAAAGCTCGTTGTCGGCTGTGTACCCGTCATAAAAAAACCAGATTGTGGTTGCAGCGGGAAAGATAAGACAGGGAAGAATGGAGCGAAGCGCCAGCTTCATCGATGGCGAGATGAACGGCCGGCTGTCGCGCTGGGCTTTGCGCCAGATGAAAAATGCATTCAGCGCGAGCACAATGGCGAGAGCGACGAGCCAAAGTGCAGCGAAGCCCCGGGTAGAAATATGTCGCATCACTTCCGGAGCGATTTGCGCCCAATGGCGCTCGCTCGCCCAAATCGCCGAAGTCAGCGCGATCGCGATTAGGCCACCGATGAGGGCGGTAGGGGCGGAGATGGTGCGGTAAATAGTAGCGCGTTCCATCAAGGTTCGAATAGTCCGCAGATGGTCCTCGGCGCGCTCGCGTTCGTCCATTTACATTACTTTGTAATACAAAGTTTAGGACGTGACAATAAGAATTTTTGTCCTGCTAACTTCCCTCCCTTTCCTGTAGCGACCGCTCGCCTCAGCACCAGAACAAACCATCTTCCGCCAGATACGGTAGTCTCTAGAGCGGCGACGGCACGTTCATCAGAAAAATCACGATCATGATCAGCCCGATAAATAGCTTCGCGACCACCCCCGCAAGACCGCCGATGAATGTTCCCCAGCCTGCCCGGCCCGCCTTCATGACTTCTTTTCCTCCTATGAGCTCGCCCGCGATCGCGCCGATCACCGGGCCAACGAAAAGCCCGAACAAACCAAAAAATAAGCCAAGGAGTGCGCCGGCCGTTGCGCCGATCAGACCCCATTTCGTGGCGCCGAAATGTTTGGCGCCGAGAGAGCCTGCAGCAACATCAACCGCATAGGTCAGGAGCGTCAGCAGAACCATCGTGATGAGGGCACTCCAACCAAGACTTCGATCCGGGCCCAACGCTATCCGATGAACTATCGCTGCTGCCAGTATGATGGTCGTTCCCGGCAGGATCGGAATTACAGTGCCGATCAACCCGAGTGCCATCACCACGATCGCGAACAGCCACCAGAATACTTCCATTCGTGGGCAACCGTGATCCGTTAATTATGAATCGGCAATTTAACGTTTTCGCGATCTTTTTGACCGGGGAATTGTCGCTTCTATACTGAATTGTCCATGCCACTCGCAGTCGGAACGAAAGCCCCGGATTTCACGCTTCCAACAAAGATAGCAGACGGGCCGAGGCAAATCACGTTGAGCGACAATTTCGGAAAACGAAATACCGTGCTCGCCTTTTTCCCGATGGCGTTTACCAGTACGTGCACGACGGAAATGTGCGGTGTCAGCTCCGATCTTGCGGCCTACGCCAATATGAACGCCGCGGTCTACGGCATTAGCGGAGATAATCCCTTTGCGCAGGAAGCCTGGGCACGGAAGGAATGCATCGCCGTCACACTATTGAGCGATTATGAACATAAGGTCGCGCGCATGTACGATGCTGTTTACGACACCTTTCTTCCGCAAATCGGGCTCGGCATGGGCGGCGTCGCGAAACGGGCAACCTATGTGATCGATCGGGCCGGTCTGATCCAATATGTCGATTGCAACGAGGATGCACGCGTGGTCCCTGATTTTAACAAAGTGAAAGCGAAACTGGCGGAGCTGAAATGAAATCACACTGTGGCCATAAAGGTAACAACGGATTAACGATAATCAGATTGCATTCCTTAGCGCCGGTTGCGGAGATTGTGTGAAACAAAATGAATAACGAATTCAAGACCCTGCAAAAATTCGATGCTGGAGAAGGCCGCGAAGGTTTTTTCCATTCCCTGCCAGAACTGGAAAAACAAGGCATCGGAAAAATTTCTCGTCTCCCCATCAGCATTCGCGTGGTTCTCGAATCGGTCCTGCGAAATTGCGACGGCAAACAGGTCCGCCGCAAGGATGTCGAGACGCTGGCGAATTGGAACGCGAAGAAGCCGGCCAACGAAGAGATCCCGTTCGTGGTTGCGCGAATTGTTCTTCAGGATTTCACCGGTGTGCCGCTGGTGGTCGATCTGGCGGCGATGCGCAGCGCGGTGAAACGCCTCGGTGGCGATCCGGAAATTATCGAACCGCTCGTGCCAGTCGATCTGGTGGTCGATCACAGCGTACAGGTCGACTTTTTCGGATCAGCAGAAGCGTTGCGTTTGAATTTGGAGATGGAGTTTAAGCGCAATCGCGAGCGCTATCAGTTTTTGAAATGGGGCCAGCAGGCGTTCAAAACATTTCAATTAATCCCGCCCGGCATCGGCATCGTGCATCAGGTTAATCTTGAGTATCTGGCCAAAGGCGTGCTGGCTTCGCAATTTGAAATTTCAAATCTGAAATCTCAGATCTACTTCCCTGACACCCTCGTAGGAACCGATTCTCATACGACAATGATCAATGGTCTCGGCGTTGTCGGCTGGGGCGTG
>DATELT010000030.1:0-3462 GCA_035276245.1 Chthoniobacterales bacterium | reverse complement strand
TTTCCTGATCGAACATTATGCCGGCAATTTCCCGCTTTGGCTTTCGCCCGAACAG
This sequence comes from Chthoniobacterales bacterium, assembly GCA_035276245.1. GTDB lineage: Bacteria > Verrucomicrobiota > Verrucomicrobiia > Chthoniobacterales > UBA10450 > AV69. The sequence continues at coordinate 3,407 of DATELT010000030.1, read as the reverse complement.
GTCCGGATCTTGACGATTGGCGACGAAACTCAATTACTCGACTACGCGCGAGCGATCCTCAATGAACTGCGCGCCCATCAGGTCCGCGCCGAGATGGACGAAACCACCGATAAGATCAACGGCAAAATCCAGCGGGCCGAGCAAATGAAAGTCCACACCATGTTTGTCATCGGCAAACGCGACATGGAAGCCAAGGTCATCAGCGTCCGCGTGCACGGCAAAGGCAATCTCGGCGCCAGGCCGCGAGACGAAGTTATCTCTACGTTGCTCGAGCAGATTAAAACCCGCGCCGCTTGAGTTGCACTATGCAGTTCCTGCTTAACTGGCCGTGGGCGCTGTCCTTCTTCCTCGTCTCAACTGTTACCACTGCCGTTGCCATTGCCGGGCTGTGCCTGGTGCGAAAGAAGTACCCGGCAGATATATTAAAGGAGCATCACGAGGTCGCGGCGATCATCTTTAATGCTTTCGGTGTTCTTTACGCCGTGGTCGTCGCATTTGTTGTCTTCGTGACATGGAGCGGCTACGACGATGCTACAAAAAACCTGCAATTAGAGGCCAGCCAGGTCATCGACCTCTTTCACAGCGCCAAAGCATTCCCCGATCCTGCGAGCAAAATCATTCAAGACGGACTAATTAGTTACGCTAATTCAGTTCATAACGACGAGCTAAGACGAATGGCGGAGGGTGACATAGGCGTCTATTCGACCGGCTCGTTGAGAAACCTGATCGCGGTGTTTGATGGCATGGAGGACAAGGCGCTTCCCAATAGAGAGCTATACATGGAATCGTTACGACGACTAAATAATCTCGCCGAATATCGCAGGCTCAGGATTTTTGCAGGGAACGATACGCTGCCGCCAATGATGTGGCTGGTCATGCTAGTTGGGGGATTAATAACGGTCTTGTACGCCTATTTCTTTGGAGTTAGGAATATCCGGGCGCAATGCATTATGACGTCTGCCCTCACAATAATGATCAGCATGATCTTATTTCTCGTCTATGTTCTGGATCACCCGTTCACAGGAACTGGCAGAGTGAGTGCGAGACCGTTTAGCGAAGCCATGGAGCTGATGCAAAAAGAGTATTCGAAGCCGTCGGTCCAAAGATGAACCTGCCGACTCCGGTCCAACTTTTACCGCAGATTGGCGTCACCGACTGTGCGTTGTTCTCGGTAACTTTTGTCCCCGCAAATTCCTGGAGTTGACCTTCACTCATCGATTCCGCTATGCGAAGTGGAATCAGGCAGCTAAGAATCAGCCGTGCAGCTAAATGAAGCGCTCAAAAAATATTTCGGCTACGACGAATTCCGGCCGTTGCAGCAGGAAATTATTGCTGATGCGCTGGCGGGGCGCGATGTCTTCGCCTTGTTGCCGACCGGAGGTGGTAAGTCACTTTGCTTTCAATTGCCGGCGTTGTTGCGCGATGGGGTGACGATTGTGGTGTCGCCGTTAATTGCGCTGATGAAAGATCAAGTCGATGCGCTGTGGACTAGCGGAATCGCCGCGACGTTTTTGAATTCGACGCTCGCCGCGAACGAAGCGCGCGAACGATTCCGTGGACTCCGTCGCAATGAATTTCGTTTGCTCTATGTCGCGCCCGAGCGGCTGATGATGGAAAACTTTCTGGAGAGCGCCCTCAACTGGAATATTGCCCAGATCGCGATCGATGAAGCGCATTGCATCAGCGAATGGGGCCATGATTTTCGTCCGGAGTATCGGGAGCTGAAAAAATTGCGGACGCAGTTTCCCGAGGTTCCGATCATGGCGCTGACCGCGACTGCCACGAAGCGAGTGCGCAACGACATCGTCAAGCAACTCAAGCTACGCCAGTCGCGTTGTTATATTGCGAGTTTCAATCGACCAAACCTGACCTATCGGGTCCTGCCGAAGTCTTCTGCCTACCAACAGGTGCTGGATTTTGTTCGGGTGCGTCCGAATGAGAGCGGTATCGTCTATTGCGCCAGCCGCAAATCGAGCGACGCGCTGGCGGGAAAACTAACGAGAGATGGGATCAAGGCGCTGCCATATCACGCCGGAATGGAACCGAAAGAACGGACGCGCCATCAGGAAGCATTTCTACGCGACGATGTGCGTGTGATCACGGCAACAATCGCGTTCGGCATGGGCATTAACAAACCGAATGTGCGCTACGTCATTCATCACGATTTGCCGAAGAACATCGAGGGGTATTATCAGGAAACCGGACGCGCGGGACGCGATGGTTTGCCGAGCGAGTGCGTGCTGCTCTTCAGCGTCGGCGACGTAGTAAAACAGCGGCGGTTTATCGAAGAAAAGAGCGAGAGTGAACAGCGGATCGCACACGAGCAATTGCGCAATATGATCGCGTATGCCGAAACACGCGAATGCCGGCGTGCAACGTTACTGCAGTATTTCGGCGAAAATTTTTCCCAAGGCCCATGCAACGGCTGCGATAATTGTCTGGAACCGCGCGAAACCTTCGACGGCACCATCCTTGCGCAAAAGTTCCTCTCCTGCGTCCATCGAGTCGAGGCGAGGCAGGGATTTGGATTTGGTTTAAATCATATCGTGGAGGTGCTGGTCGGTGGCACGAATGAAGCAATCGAAAAGCGCGGGCATGATCGGCTATCAACATTTGGGATCGGCAAAGATTTACCTCGTGAACAATGGCAAAGATTTGGGCGCGAATTGTTGCGCCTTGGCCTGGTGGAAGCCGCGCCTGGAAAATTTGCAACCCTAAGTGTGACCGACGCCGGCATGACGGCGTTGCGAAAACGGACAACGATCACCTTAACCAAACCATTCGAAACACCGGCGAAGAAAGCTCGCGCCCCGCGAGCCGGAGAAATCGAATGCGACGAAGAACTTTTCGAACGCTTGCGTATCCTGCGGCGAAGGATTGCGGACGAACGCGATGTGCCCGCTTACATTATTTTTTCCGATGCAACATTACGCGAGATGGCCCGAGCGTGTCCGCAAAACAAAAATGAGTTCGCGCAAATCAGCGGCGTGGGACAACAGAAGCTAAAGGAATTTGCGGAGCCATTCCTAGCAGAGATTGGTGAGCACCTTCGCTCCGACCCGGCGATGGCAGCTGCGCCGGAAAGCTTCTGACCCGCCCTGCCCAGGGGCATGGCCTCTGCTGCTTCTCTCTCGGGAGATGGAGTGCGAACATGGGGAGCCGAGGGAAGACATGGATACCGGTACTCAGGCCGGTCCCTCTTTCTGGCAAAGAATCGGCCCGCGCGCGGTGGCGTTGCTCGCGTTGGTTGGCACAGCTGCCGCGGTCTTCTTAACTCAGCTTTGGCATTCACGGTCCGCATTTCGTCATAAGCTAACAGAAACGCAGCCGACAACGGGTTATGCGATTGAAACGACGGTGGCGAAGGACGCGCCGGCAGTAAATCCGCTCGTGCCCGAAGTAAGTCC
>DATELT010000029.1:0-6349 GCA_035276245.1 Chthoniobacterales bacterium | reverse complement strand
TCGAGAAGATGTTTTCCAACGGCTGGGCAACGAGCGCGACGACAAACCAATTATTCTCGCAGAATAATGCCTCCATCTGATCGAAATCTGCGTTTTGGCTGGTGGTCGCTACTTGTCTTCTTATCGTTAGGTGGCGTGCTTGAGACCTTGCACGGTGTGAAAGGTGGTTGGTACGTCGATGTTGGCAATGAAATGCGCCGACTAATGTTTACTTTGGCGCACGCTCACGGGACCGCACTGGCATTGGTCAATATTGTCGCTGGATTGACCGCGCGAAACGTCGAACATTTTGGGCTTCGCCCCTCGGTGTCATTCTGCTTGATCTGGTCCGGTATTCTTTTTCCGCTAGGCTTCTTTGCCGGGGGAATTGTTACCTACGGCGGCGATCCCGGCCTTGGTATCTGGCTGGTTCCCGTCGCCGCTCTGCTGCTATTCTACAGCATCCTGGTTATTGCTGTCGATCTATCGAGGATAAAAGGCAGAGAGTCCGCCAAACGCGCTAAATAACGCTAATCCATTTGTAAGTTGATAAGATAACCGTGTGATCATGGACAATGACGCTCCTGGTCTTCGCAGGTTGCCGCCCGGTAGAACCGTCTGTTAGCGATTAGCCGTTAGCTGGGTGGAATTATTGAAGATCGCGGTCAGATCATCGAGGACTCTTTGGGGGCCAACATACTTGCCGCGGACGTAGCTATCCGCCAGTACCTTGCCGGTCGTATCGACAATGACAAGATCGGGAATGCCCTCGCCAGCATATTTTTTCAATGTCGGAACGTTGGCGAGCTTGCTGAATTCGACGGCCGGCCAAGGCATGCCCGCTTCCTGCATGTAGGTGACCATGGCGTCAGCCGATTTATCGGAGCTGACGAATATGATCTCAAATTCGGGATGTTCCTCCACGATCTTATTGTAGTATTCGACTAACTGGGGCGTAAACTTTCGGCACGGACCGCACCAATGCGCTGAGAAATAAAGGCCATAAACCTTCTTCTGCGCTAGCTCACTCTCTTCCAGCGCGATGAGATTGCCATTTTTGACGCGAACAAGATTGCCTTTGGCCGCGTCAGCAATTGCATCGGGACCTTGCTTCACGATGCGCGCGCGCTCTCTGACCAGCTGTTTCTGATAGAGGGCATCGTTCTTCTTCGCCTGTTCAGCGATGAGCGCTCGCTCGCGGTCGTTCTCTTCCATTTTACGACGCGTTTTCTCGAGGTCTTGGTTTGGGACGGCAAACTTTCCGCTCTCAATGCCATCGATCAGTTCAGAAGTGGCGCCGGCTTTGAGTAGTTGTTTACGCTTTGCTTCGTCGAGCTGGTCCGCGAAATGACGCGTGGTCAGTTCTGCTTCAACCGTCGGGAGGCTATACCCTGAGCGGAGCATAAGACTGAGCTCGCTCGTTGTCAGGGGCAAGGTTCCGGCTACTGCGAAACCGACAACCAGAAAGAAACAGGAGCAAGCCGCGCGCACGCTTGTAGGTTGAGCAGATGGCTTGCCAGCGGTTTACCGTTTCGCCTGGTCGAAAAAGTCGCGCGCTTCCCTGTAAGATGGCCTGGCTGATGAAGCCGCATCCAAGAGTTCTTGCGAAGCGCCAGTCTGGCCGATAGCCCAGGCAAAAACGCCGCAGCGCCATTGGCGATCGGCATCAGTGGCAAAGGAACTTGAGATCTTTAACAGAGTTGGCGCTGCCACTCTCCGCCAGTCAGTTTCAGCCACGCCATAGGGAATTTTCATCCTCAATTTGTCGCCAGTCGCTCCCGTCACCCCACTGTACTGGGTATTATTTACAACCACGGCGCCGTTATAACCGTATGCGTTCAAATCGCTAATCAACGTTGCCTTCCATTCCACCAGCCAGTCGGCAGCATTTTGATAATTGCTTTGTGTCTGCCGGAGCAAGGGCTCAGTTAGATTTACTTTCCTCATTACCGCAGCTGCGCTGGCGAAATTGTATTTTGAGACAAGTTGCCGATACATCTCCAAAGCGGTGGTCAGTTGCAATTTCTCGCGCACAAGCAAATCCCGCTGCTGTTTCCCCTGCACCGATTTGTTCGCCGCCTCCGCACTGCGAAGACGTGCGGCCAGGGTCTTTTGCGACAGCAGCGCCTCTGCCGAAATGGCGGTATTTTTTTGTAATCTGCCCATCAAATCCTGCAAGCTACTCAGAGCCCTGCTCATCTCTACCGTGGTTTTGGCGGCCCGATATTGTTCTCTCCATTTCAGAATATCTCGCGTATCGGCCAGGTACTTTCGAGCGATCGATTTGTAATCGTCGATCCACGACAAACTCTGCGGGATTTTCGAGGCAAGAAATGAGGTAAGCAATGCTTCGGCATCCGTGAGGCGCCCAAGCTGAAGGTCCGTTAATCCTAACAAGAATAGGGCAAATGGCTTCGCTGCGTGCTCGGGAATATCAGACAAGGCGACGGTACTACGCGCATTGGCCCGTTTTGCCGTATCGAGAAGGAATGTACCCAGAGAGGGATCGGCGAAATTGCTTGTGCCCGCATTCTCCACCTCGTGCAGGGCCTGGCGCATGAGCGAATCTTGCTGGTCCAGCAAAGCGGCGACGGCCTGATTCAGTAAGGCCCAGTCGTAAATCGGTTGCTTGTTTTTGGTTTCTGATGCAAGGCGCGCAAAGGTGGCCTGTGCCTTCGCATAGTTGCCGTCGGTAATTTGCCGGCGTCCATCCTCGAATTCACGGTCGACGTTGACCGATGGTATAGCGCTGGCTGTCGGCACAGGCTCGAGGCGAGCGCGGCGGCCGAAGAAAATCCAACCGAAAGCTAAAAGCGCGAAAAGAGTCGTCGCCGCGATGGCGAGCGCTACTTTCGCCCGCCACGGTTCGCTTTCGCCGCGAAGAATGCGCTCCGATTTCTTGAGGGCTTGAATTACGGCATCGTGCGAATGAAAACGCAAATGCGGATCCGGCGCGATCATTCTGCCAATGGCGGCGGCGGTCGGCCGCGAAACTTCCGGCGCCACGTCCTTGAGCTTCAAAGGATTATTTTTCAGGGCGCGCAGGTCGGCCGCCGACATGGTTTCGCCCTCGAAAGGCGGCCGGCCGGCAACGGCGTGGAAAAGAGTGGCACCGAGACTGTAAATGTCACTGCGAAAATCCTCCGGCTGATTGTTCAACCGTTCGGGCGCAACATAATACGGTGTGCCCCAAATCGCGCCGCTGGTTTGCGCATGGGGCTCGACAATTCCGGCGAGTCCGAAATCGCTGATCTTAGCCATCCCATCCTCGTTATATAAAATATTGGCCGGTTTAACGTCGCGATGGATCAGACCCTTTTTATAGGCCGCACGTAGCCCGCGCGCCACCTCGATTCCGGTTCGGAGCACTTCCCCTTCTGTAAGCTTTTTTCTTTCCGCAATCAGATCATCGAGCGTCCCGCGTTCGACCAATTCCATGACCAGATAGTACTGGTCGTGATCGTATCCGAAGTAAAAAACCTGCACTACGTGCGGATGATTGACCGAGGCGGTAATTCGAGCTTCATGCTGCAACTGGTTCGCGTACTCCGGTCCCAGGTCTTTGCGCAGAAGCTTTAACGCGACATCACGATCGAGTTGCACATCGTGAGCCTTGTAGACAGTACCCATTCCGCCTGTGCCGAGGGTTTCGCGCAGCTCGAAGTGGTTGTAGAAACGCGTCGCCCGAATCCGTTCGCCACACTCGGGACACGGCACACGTGTGAGCGGTTCGGCGTCGACGATACTAACCGTCGCGCCGCACTTAGGGCACGAAACCGTGTCCGAATCGCTCATTTTTGCGATAGTAACATCGTCAATGACACAGCAAAACCGCCGCGAATTCAACGTTACGTCAGCGGATGCCCGCACGCGGCTGGATCTTTATCTTGCTAAGACCGCGCCGGAATTTTCCCGGTCGCGAATTCAAGCTCTTATTCACCAGGGTCACATAACGCTAAACGGAGCTGCTCCGCGCGCGCGTGACACGGTTCGAGCAGGCGACCGCATTGCTTTGGTCGAGCCGCCGACGGAAGCGATCGATGTGGCCCCGGAAAAGATTACGCTTTCCGTTTTGTTCGAAGATGACGATCTGATCGTGATAAACAAACCCGCGGGGATTTCGGTTCACCCTGGTGCCGGCCGCAAAACCGGCACGTTGGTTAACGCTTTGCTGTCGCATTGCAAAGATCTTTCGGGTATCGGCGGGAAGGAGCGACCGGGCATTGTTCATCGATTGGATAAAGAGACGAGCGGTTGTCTGGTGGTGGCGAAGAATGATTTTGCGCACGTCGACCTTGCGCGGCAATTCGCGTCTCGCACGGTTGACAAGGTCTACCTGGCGCTCGTTGCCGGGAAAGTGCGACGCGCTTCCGGAAGCATCGTGGCGCCGATTAGACGTCACCCCGTTCATCGTAAGAAGATGGCGATTGCGCGCGAAGGCGGGCGAATGGCGCGGACGGATTTCAAACTCCTGCGCACGGGACGAGAGGCGAGCTTGCTTCAATGCCGGCTGCACAGTGGTCGAACTCATCAGATTCGCGTCCATCTCCAGCACCTTGGATATCCGATTCTGGGTGACACGGTTTATGGTGGAAGACGCGCCGGACAGTTCTCGCGGCAAATGTTGCATGCGTGGAAAATTGGGTTCGATCATCCACGGCGGAAAAGGCGGATGGATTTTGAAGCACCGCTGCCGGAGGATTTCGCGAAAGCAATCAGCGAAGTGATTGGCTAAGTGGCGACTGGGCGCTGAAGACGGTGGAGCGCCATTACCGTCATCGCGAAAAGAACCGGCAATACAATCATGCCTCGTAACCACGGCTCCGCGTGCCAAGGGAGAGCAAAAAGCCGTTCATTATAAAAGAGATAATAAGCGAAAATCGTTACTGCCAGAAAATGCCAGGCAAACGCGCGCCGCCAGGTCGCGATCGGTAAAACCCAGACCAAATACCATGCGTGTAACACCGGCGCGAGGATAAGAGCCGCGCCCAACGACCAAAGCAGGCCGCGTCGCCAATTCCGAGCGAAAGCAAGCCCAATCGTTATCGAGACAATCACGATCATCACATCGTAGCGATAATGTTGCTGGTGCCAGTTCGGTAAGATCGTGTCTTCGATCAGCCACCAAAATAAATCGTTGAGCCGGCTGACGTGGCCGAAATCGCCAAAAAGATCCGGTGGGAATGAGAAGCGAAATGGGATGGCGAATGCGACCGGGACGGCAATGGCGAGTGCTAGCGCAATCCAGTAGCGGCGCAAGGCGAAGAAAGTTGGAAGTAGCAAAACGCCGCAAACTGGCCGAAAAGCGATCGCCGCTCCAAGCGCAAGCGCGGAACCAAGAGCAAATTTCCAATGCGACGATGTCGCTTGCGTAAATCGCTCGAGGCAAAAAATCTGCGTGATTATTGCCAGTAAGACGATGCTGTCGAAATGTGCGGCGCCGAAAAAACTGTAGGCGATGAGCGGGTTCCAAGCGAACCAGGCTGCAGTTTGTTTGTCGACTAGCCGCAGGAGAAGCGCGATCGCGAGAAGATCGGCGGTGCCGAAGATCAGCTTATAGGCGAGCGCATTGTCCCTGAGTGGGATGATGCGAAAGAAAACTTCGGCCCCGGGTGCGAATGCCGCCGAGATGTCGTTCCGCGGAATGCGCGCCAGCTCCGGAACTTTTCCAGATAAATTCGGAGTGTTGGGCGCAATCAGGTACGGATTCAGGCCAGCGCGCTCGATCACCCCGTCCGCCTGAAAACGCCACACTTCGTTAGCCGGGGTCAGTGGCAATGCCAGCAACCGCAGCGCGACGGTCGCGATCCAAAAAATCCAACTCACATTTTGCTTGATCGCCTCAAATTCCGTGACCGCGATCAGGTAAGCCAACCCGCACAGAATTGCACAGCCGACAAAGCGCACCGGCATCCATTCCAGCGTCCAATCGTCGAAGAAATTAAGCGAACCGAAGAGCAGCAACTCCGCGCCGAGCGCAATCCAAAATCGCAATTTCACTTCGGTGCCGTTGGATTAGAGCGGAAACGCGAACGCGAAATGCGACTCATATTTATGCGATAGGCTGCGAAATCGACCAGTTCGCGTACCCGCACCTTTAGTCGGCGTGCTTGGAGGAACAGAGACAACGCGAAAAGGGCGTACGGAATGGCGAAGATCAATTGAATATGTCCGCTTTTGAGGAAGGCATATATGAGAAGGGTGAGAACAATCAGATTTACGATTACGGTGGTGATGACGTAGCGATATCGAAGCTGAACACGGGTCAGGCATTTTCCGCCGCCATGATATTCGGTGACCGTGCGCAGGATGATGCTCCACCAAAAATTTCCGTAAATCTGGATGTCCCATTCCTGCCAACCGGTATCGA
>DATELT010000028.1:0-2829 GCA_035276245.1 Chthoniobacterales bacterium | reverse complement strand
GCGCACGTGCAGCTCAAATGAATCTTCGTCGCTCGTGACACAGGCGATCCCTCCCTGCGCCCATGCCGTGTTGCTATCGGCCCCTTTACGTTTCGTGATCACTGCCACCGAACCGTGTTGCGCCGCTTTCAGGGCAAAGCTCAAGCCCGCGATCCCGCTCCCGACCACCACGAAATCGAACTCCTTCACGTTAGGCGTAGGTTATCAATCAGCCGCGTTTTGCCGATGAAAACCGCGAGCGCAATAACTGCATTTGGCCGCAACGCTTCCAGATGCTGCAAATCGTCTGCATCGACAATGCTGATGTAGTCAATGCGCGCGCTTTTCGCAGACGCGATCAGGTCTTCCGCTACATCGATCAATTCGCGCACGGACTTTTGTCCCCCATCAGCCAGCTCCTTCACCCGAGTCATCGCACGATGCAGCACCGTCGCCTCCGTCCGCTCATCCGGATTCAGATATTGGTTACGCGAACTCAACGCCAGCCCATCCGGTTCTCGCACTGTCGGCACACCAATGATCTCGATCGGAAAATTCAGGTCCCGCACCATCCGGCGAACGATCGCGAGTTGCTGGTAATCTTTCTCTCCGAACACGGCTGCGTCAGGTGCGAGCAGGTTGAACAATTTCGCCACCACGGTACAAACCCCGCGGAAATGCCCTGGCCGCGCTGCACCGCAAAGACCGGCCGAAAGGAACGTTTCCTCGACGTAAACTGAGCGATCATCAAAATACATGTCGCGTGGGCGAAACAGCACATTTACCCCCGCTTCTTCGCAGAGTTTTTCGTCTGCCGGCTCTGGGCGCGGATATTTTTTGAAATCCGAGCCAGGCTCAAACTGTAACGGGTTCACAAAAATACTGACCGCGACTTCTCCGTCTCCGCGGGTGCGTTCCCGCGCCACCCGAATCAACTTCAAGTGCCCGCGATGCAACGCCCCCATCGTTGGCACAAGGACAGATTTAGTCTCCCTCTCTCGCACATGTGCCTGCACGGATTGCGTCGATTCGATAACTCTCATCCGCCAACACCTTACCAAGGAGCCGCTGTTTCCAAACTCCGACTATCTAGGCCGGCGGCTGCAAGCCACCGTTATATCCACCGCTCCGTCGGAGACTGCGCAACCAGTACCAGCCAGTACTGATCAAGACTGGGGCCATCCCAAACGGCTCCCACCAATGAAAGCCTGTATATTGTGGCAAACGTTCAACAAATTCGTTGTAGCCGATCCATGCGATGACCGCGAAACCGATGATAATCGCGAGAACTCCGAAAATGCCGCGAAGCACTCGCGACGGAAAGCCTGAAAGGCCCATAATGACGGACCGAAAGCGCCGTGCATTAATCACACGTTCACTAGAAGAGGTGACCTTCGCATCAGCCCTAACGAGTACTCGACAGAATCTTTCTGCCTTTCTTTACAGAATGATTCTCTCTAATCCCTTCAGATCACAACCAGATTACCTGGCGCCCGACGGGGAATTTTCTATGTCCAAAATTTCGCCAGCCAGCGCGGCGAGCCAATTCGCGCAGTTCAGCAAAACTGAAGGCGCGCGCGGCGGAAAGGCGCGCATCGGTTTTCGTCATCGCCTCGTGATAGACTGTTGCCGTCACCACATAAACACCAAACGTCAGCCAGAGCGATCTCCGCAAGTCAGCGACGAGAACGTGTTCGCGGGCAAACTCGCGGCATTTTTGCAGGACATGAACAGCGTCATCTTCGCTGAAATGATGAAGGGTGAGCGAACAAAGGACGATGTCGTAGGGTTCTGACGGCTTCCACTCGAACAAGTTTGCGAAAAAAAATTCGATTTCGGGATAATCGTTGCTCAGGCGCCGCGCGATTTCGACGGTCGAGGCCTGTTGATCGATGGCGTCGACCTGAACCGAAATGTTTCCGCTTCGCGCAAAATCAACAATCAGACGCGGGATATCGCCCGATCCAGTGGAAACATCCAGAATTCGCACGTTGTCGTTCGGCTTTAGCCAACGGTCTAGGAAATGTCGCATCTGGCGATAACTGCCAAACCACCGATTAAGCGAGCGAATATTGGCAAGATCGCGTTCCAGTTCGCGCGTTACCGGCTGCGGCCGGTCCATCAATTCTGGCACCGTCGGATCGAACTTTCGCTTCACTTATTCCGCCAGAAAACTTCGCCAGCTTTCCGGCAAAAGCGCCGATTCCACGTCACTGGCGATCCGGCCTTCAAACGCCGGCTCAAAGTTCGTGCTCGTGCCGTAAACCATGATGGCGTCTTCACTCCCCTCTACTCGCAGGGCATGGGCGACGCCCGGTGGGATCACGACCGCCACATTATTCGGACTGCGATGATTATCGCCGTCGATGTAAAAATGCATGATGCGGCCTCGAAACCCTTCGCGCACATCGCGCAAAATCATCTCCACCCGGCCCTGGACGAAAAACATCACGTCCCACTGTTCGGTCTCGTAGTTAGGCAAAATTTTTTTTGCGAATTGTCGCCGCAACCATTTTGCAGCGTCTTCCCCTTCGGGAATAAATGGCGGATGGACGTGAAAACCTTTAGCGGTGTTGGCAAACATGCGCGCGGTCGCCCACTGCCGGGGCCAGAGCTTCAGATTCGCTAAGACTCCCTCATCGCGCCGGGCGAATTCTCCGAATAATCCCCGATGCCTCTGCACGTAAATGGCGCGCGGGAAAATTTCCACGCCCGGAATCCAGACCGCCGCGAGGGTACGACGATTTGCGGATACGATCTGCCCTGCTTCGACACCAACACCGGCAAGGCGTTTTGCCAACGCCGGCGCCCGATAATCGCGCGTGCCCAGCGCGCTCTTGGCGGTGGTCT
>DATELT010000027.1:0-13157 GCA_035276245.1 Chthoniobacterales bacterium | reverse complement strand
CTCAAGTTTTTCCGCCACGGAGAGCGCCAACGGGACCGTTTGCCCGTAACACACCACTGTCACGTCCGAGCCTTCCCGCTTCACTTCCGCTTGCCCGAGCGGAATTAGCAATTCGGTTTCCGCTGGTTCGATCATGCCTTTCGAGCTGTAGAGCAATTCCGCCTCAAGTACAAGCACTGGATTGTTGTCGCGCACCGCAGTTTTCAAAAGCCCTTTGGCGTCGCGCGGCGTAGCTGGCGTACAAACTTTCAGCCCGGGAACGTTCGCATACAAACACTCGGTCGCGTGCGAATGAGTGGCGCCAAGCTGATGTGCCGGGCCGTTCGGACCGCGGAAGGTGATCGGTATATTGAACTGTCCGCCGCTCATCGTCAGCATATTGGGCGCGTTGTTCACCACCTGATCGAAGGCCACGAGTGAGAAACTGAAGGTCATAAACTCGATGATCGGACGCAGGCCGACCATCGCTGCGCCCACCCCGAGCCCGGCAAATCCATTTTCGGAGATGGGCGTATCGATGATTCGTTTCGGTCCGAACCGTTGGAGCAAACCTTGCGAGACTTTGTAGGCTCCGTTGTATTCCGCCACTTCTTCGCCCATCAGGAAAACATTGGGATCGCGTTCCAATTCTTCCGCCAACGCTTCATTCAGCGCCTGCCGATAAGTGATCTCTCGCATCTCGCTCATGATGCAGTTGCCGCTTTCGCCTCCGCGGCCGACTTATTTTTCGGAAGTGATGGGGCTGCTCTGACCGCGCCATCGACGTAGGTATAATCGTAAAGCTTTTCCAGAGGCGGCTCTTCGCTTTCCTCGGCAAATTTTACCGCTTCGAGCGCGATCCGTTTCGCCTCCTTGTCCAGCTCATCAAATTTTTCATTCGTCAGTTTGCCTTCACGAGTGAGTTGCGCTCGCAATCGCGTGATCGGGTCGTCGAGGCGATATTTCTCGAGTTGCTCTTTGGTGCGATAGCTCGCGGGATCAGACATGGAATGGCCGCGATACCGATACGTTCGTACTTCGACAAAAGCAGGATGCGGGTCCTTGCGAATAGACGCCACCACTTCGCTCAGGGTATCGCGGACATGTCGAAAATTCATCCCATCGACTACACAACCGGGGATGTCATAACCCTCGGCGCGATCGACAATTTGTTTAAGGGAGGTAGAACGTTCCACCGAGGTTCCCATGGCAAACAGATTGTTTTCGCAGATGAAAATCACTGGCAACCTGAACAGCGCAGCGAGATTGAGTGCCTCGTGAAATGCTCCTTGATTGATGGCGCCGTCGCCGAAGAAGCAAAGAGTAACGCGGTCTTCGTTTCGATATTTGCATGCAAAAGCGAGACCGCATGCCAGCGGAACGTGCGCTGCAACAATGGCGTGCCCGCCATACATGTGATGTTCCTTATCGAAAAAATGCATCGAACCGCCGAGTCCGCGGGAGCAGCCGGTATCTTTGCCGAAAAGCTCTGCCATGCATGCATTGGCGCTGGTGCCGCGCGCCAGCGCGTGAGCATGATCGCGATACGCGGTGATAACATAATCATCGAACCGAGTAGCGGCGAGCGCCCCGGTTACGACCGCTTCCTGACCGATGTAAAGGTGACAAAAGCCGCCGATTTTCTGCGCTTGATATTGCTGACTGGCGCGCTCTTCAAAACGCCGGATGAGCAACATCAACCAGAGCATCTCGACCTCGTCGCGCTGCTCCGCTAACGGCATGGAAATCAGGCAGCGCGGGCGACCGCGACTTCTGCGCTAGTGCGTGGCGATTGAGCGCGCATCAACAAAACGAAGACGATGGTAAAAGTGAGGTCGCTCAGAAGGGAGTTGCGGAAAAACATCCAGCTCGGCGTAGTCCCGTACTGGGGCAAGCCAACCGTCAGTGCCTGAATTAAGCCGGCAAAATTTTTCACATATCCCGGATCGCTCAGCCAGGCGAAGATATTGGTGATTCCATAAAAAATCACTGAGGCGGCGAGAGACGCAGGCAACATCGTCTTCCAGGAAGCCCGTTTTCGCAGGGCGAAACCGATCAAGCCCACGAGGGCCAAAACCAGGTAACGACAAACGATTTGTGGATGGTAAAGCGGCTCCTGGTAAGTGGCATTCAGAATCACGTCGGAAAGGAATAGCATGCTGAGAGGCAGCGCGAATTTGAAACGCCGCGGCAGATACGCCGCGCAACAAAGAGTAATGGCAGCGAGCGGCGCGAAGTTCGAGAGCCAGGTTGCGGCGCCGGAATGAATGAGAACACCTGTCATCACCCGAAACGCAACGACACAAATAACAAGCAACAATGCCGGAATCATCGGACAGCAAGTTTATCTCTCCTGCGCCAGATGCAACGCTAAACGCTCAGGCTTCTTCTATTTGGCAGCGGTCGCGCGGACGCGCACTAGCCTGGCCTTCCGGCGAACCGCTGCATTCCGATGAATAATTCCGCGCTTGGCCGCTTTGTCGATGGCAGAGACGAGCGCAGTAATGTCGCCTGCCTGAGCGTTCGCACTGCCGGCGCGCCTGCTCAGCGTGCGAATTCGACTTAAGGCCTGGCGATTGCGCAGAGCCCGGCGCTGCGTCTGGCGCGCACGCTTGGCAGCGGATTTGGTATTAGCCATGGAAAAAGATAGCGGGCGGGAGCGTCACGGATGCTTCCAGCTTTGTCAACCGCGGTACGGCCGCGGATTAAGCCCGTGCGTTTCGCAGCCAAGCCGTGGCGTCAGACGACTTCTTTGCCGGACCCGTCGAGGTCTTGGGCGTCAACGGCGTAATGGTCGCTTTCCCCGCGCCTGGCTTTGAGGAGTCGGCCGTGAAAACCGCGTGCGTCGGAGCGGGAGCAGACGAAGGCGCAGAAGCGGGTGTGCTTCTGGCCGCGCGACTCAATTTCGGCAGATGATCAGAAGTAATTTGTACAATCGCACCGACGGGCAACTGTCCGTAGAGCTGGGTGACATCGGACGATTTCATTCGAATGCAGCCGTAGCTGGCCGGCCGCCCGATGTTCTCTTCCTGGGGAGTACCATGGATGTAAATGCCCCGGTTGTAGGCGTGCGCGTTGGTTGTCTCCAATCCCCGCAGCCAGATGATCCGAGTAACGATTGGGTCCCGGCCCGGGGCATTCGGCTGTAAAATTTCACCGGTGAACCGGCGGTTATGAAAAACCGCGCCGACCGGGGCATGATCGCCAATTTTGTTAGCAACCTGGAGCATGCCCAGAGGAGTGGCCATTGAGCCCCAATTATCGCCGAGTCCGAATTTGGAGGTCGACACGGGGTAAACTGCGGCGCGGGCACCGTCGTCGACCAGCATCAACTTTTGGTCCGCGATGCTAACAATGACGGTTGGCTGGAGTAATTGTGCCCGCAGCGCATTCGGACTTGGGGCGAGAACGGCCACTGCGAGAAACCAACGAAGTCTAGACATATGGGACATTTAAGAGTGCGGGGGTGGGCGGTCAGGCCGGAAGCGCGTCAGGCTCCCGGCTATTGTTCCAGTTGAATTTTGGTAACCATTGAATGACGGAGCAAAAGGACACGTAAAGAAATCCAAATTGAAACATAAGCAAGAATGGGACCGAAAGGAACTGGCCGTGCTCGATCGCATACCAGACGAAATAGGTGAAATAAACAGCAAAAAACATCTCTGCCACAGGCAATACCGACTTCAGAGGCATATACCGGCAATTGCGCCACGGCTGAGACTTGCGCTCAATGCCATATTTCGGTGTCCGGGTAAAGTCCGATTTATGATTGAACACCGCCTCAAGAACGGCCCGGGCGTTGTTTAACGATAACCCCACACCCAGCGCGAGCAGGCAGGGCAAGAGCATGATTTCCTTCATCCACGTCCGCGGGTGCAATTCGCGCTGAGCGCAAATGTAAAAAACGGCGACCGAGACGGAAGCGGTCAGGAAAATTGGGACATCAATAAGGAGCGTTCGGACCCAGCCAGATTGCGGGCCGCCAGTGGAAGGGTGGAGCAGCACCACCAAGCAGGCGAGAAGGAGATATGCGAAATTCGAAACCAGGTGACCGGTCGCCTCCACCTTAATCGGCATCGGCAGCTTGCTTCGCCAAATCGCCGGCAGCAGCTTTTTGCAGGTCTGAATGGATCCTTTCGTCCAGCGGTGTTGTTGCGATTTGAAGCCATTCATGTCAACCGGAAGTTCTGCCGGAGTAACAACGTCCGGCAGGAAAACGAATTTCCATCCCGCTAATTGCGCGCGGTAACTGAGATCGAGGTCTTCGGTCAGGGTGTCATGCTGCCAGCCGCCCGCCTGTTCAATGCACGACTTTCGCCAGAGTCCGGCCGTCCCGTTAAAGTTAAAAAAGCGGCCGCTTCGGGAGCGGGCGGTTTGTTCGAGTACGAGGTGGCCATCGAGAAACATCGCCTGTACCCGCGTAAGCAAAGAGTAGCCGCGATTTAAATGGCCCCAGCGCGTTTGGATCATCCCAACTTTCGCATCAGTGAAGAAATCGATCGTCTTGCGGAGCAAATGCGGCGGCGGAACAAAATCCGCGTCGAGGATACAAACGAATTCTCCCCGCGCTGTGGCGAGACCCCGCCCGAGGGCGCCAGCTTTGAATCCGGTGCGATCCGTCCGGTGAATCAGCTCCACATCGAAACCCCGCTCGCGCAGTTCCGCTGCGCAATCCGCCGTGATCTCGCGGGTATCATCAGTCGAATCATCCAGCACCTGGATTTGCAAGCGATCGCGCGGGTAATCCAGTTTGCTAACCGAACGCAGCAGACGCTCGGCCACATATATTTCGTTAAAAATGGGCAGTTGCACGGTCACGACCGGCAATTGCTCAAATCGGGCAGCCGGCACCGGCTCGCGTTTCCGATTCTTCAAAAAGAGATAGATAATAAAATAACGATGCACCCCGTAGGCCGAAAGGCCGACGAGCACGCTGAGATAACAAATTGTCCAGATAAATGAAAACATGCCTCCTTGGGTTAGGAATCCAGACTGCCTTGCCGATTACTGCTGCAAGCGCGACATGATGCCGCTTCTGGGGGTGTCGTCAAATCAAAAAAGGCAGTTCCGGGCGCGCCGACCGGCTTGAAGTTGAAAGCACACAACCATTTATCGCGCCGCGAAGCCGAAATAGCTTGCTTCTTTGCAACGCTTCTGTGGACGGCCGGCATGGGCTTCCCTTTTCGGAGAGAGCGCGATTTTGTGGTAAAGTAGCCGCCAACAGCGATGGCAAGTGGACCTCTCACGACGGGAAAAAAGGGACGGAACCTCGAACGTTTCGACATTGTTCTGACGGTGCTGCTCGCCGGGTGGGTGCCATCGATCCTGATGTTGCTGATTTCTTACACCACACTCAAGAACACACTGGAATCAAAAATTTTGAGGGATCGTCAGACCTTTGTTCAGCTGGTTGCTCATTTGGTCGATGATGACCTCGCCAGCACCGCCAGCATCATTTCCTATTATCAGACGCTGCCCGATATGGAGCGACTTTTTACCGCGCCTAACCCTCAGGACACCGCCCAACAATGGATCGCCGGGAAATTTTTCTCCTACCCACGCATCGACGGAATGTTTATCGCGTCTGCCGACGGCAAACTCTTGGGCTCACTTCCAGCGGCTCCCAATGTGGTAGGTCAACCATTCCATCCAGAGGTTTGGAAAGATGGAGCGGACGGAGGAACCAACGCGTACGTCTCGCCCGTTCATCATCGGCCGGTCGATGATCGCATGGTTACTGATGTCGTCGGCGCCATCCGGACGCGCGACGGAAAAACCATTGGTTACATCGGCGCCTCAATTCTCATCGAGCGGATCGGGCGCCGCCTTTCCTCGATTTCATTCGCCGACAAGGCCAATTGCCAGATTGTCGATCAGACCGAATTCAGGCTTTTTACAACAGACTTCAAAGCGGAGACTGAACCGACAACTCGCGCGGAGGCCAAGTTAATTTCCGATATTCGGAAGGAACAAAGGGGACATCTGACCCAGGGCGGAAACATTTACTCATTCGATCCGCTGGAGTCCGCCCAATGGCTCGCGATCATCCACCAACCCGAGGAAATCGCTTACGCTCCGGTTCACGATTTATTGCGCAAAATTACCGTGCCAGCCGGCTGGCTGATCGCCGGCACCCTGGTTGCTGCCATCCTGGCCGGAAGATTTTATCGACGTCAGGCCGAAGCGACGCGCCGGATTGAGCGCGAAGTCAGTTTCAACGAAAAAATTCTGGCCAACATGCCCATTGGCATCGCCCTGGTCGACCCGGAAACGCGTCGCTTCCTTCATGTCAACGACGCTTTTGCCCAGATGGCGTTACAGATCGGCCAGCTTCCATCGGGGACCGACATCGAAGTCGTGACCTACGATCAGGTAAAAATCGTGTCGCCATCGATCATCGACCACGTTCTCACAACCGGCCCGCCCTATCAGCTCATCGAGGAACCGTTTCGTGATCGCACCGGAGCAACCCGCTTTTGCAATGTTAATCTTCTGCGCCTCATCGATTCGCGTCAGAATATTCAGGGCGTGCTGTATTTGGTGGAAGAGAAAACGCGCGACATGACCCTGCGCAATGAGCTGTTAAGCGCCAACGCTGCTAAAGATCAATTTCTCGCCCTTCTTTCCCACGAACTGCGCAATCCCCTTTCTCCGGTGATCGCGATGGTCGCGGCCCTGGAAACTCACGTCGCCGATTCCGATGAGGTCCGCCATGCCCTAGATGTCATCCGCCGAAACGTGGAGCTGGAGGCACGCTTAATCGATGACCTGCTCGACATCACCCGCATCGCCAAAGGAAAGCTCAAGCTCAGCCTCGAACCGGTAAGTGTTCATAGTGTGCTGCAACGGGCGTTGGAAATTTGCCGCGAGGAAATCTCGCAGAAATATCTCGAAGTCGAGTTAACTTTGAATGCTCGCGACCATTTCGTGCAGGGAGATCCGGCCCGGCTGCAACAGGTTTTCTGGAATCTAATCAAGAACAGCGTCAAGTTTACCGATGAGGGCGGACGGATCTCTCTCGTCACCTCAAACCCACAGCCCGGACAGATCGCAATCGACGTCAGCGACACCGGCATTGGGATCGAAGCGGACAAGCTCCCGCGGATTTTCAATGCTTTTGAGCAGGGCCAAAGTTCCATCACGCGAAAGTTTGGCGGTCTGGGGCTTGGCCTGGCCATTTCAAGGGCGATGGTTCTGGCCCACGGGGGAACCATAGCCGCCTCCAGCCCGGGCCCGAATCAGGGCGCGAAGTTTACGATTCGTCTTAGCACAATCGCCGAGCCGGCGATACTCGATGGCGAATCACCCTCGAATGGCGCCCAACCAGTATCGGCGCCGGCTCCCGTTCGCCCTCCTCGCTTGCTCGTCGTTGATGACCACGAAGATACCTGCACAGGTCTGAAAATGATCCTGGAGCGGCGCGGCTACGACATCACTGTCGCTTATACCGCCGATCAGGCAGTCGAGAAAGCCGGGCGAGAGAAGTTCGATCTCCTTATTAGCGACATTGGGCTGCCGGATCGCAGCGGTTATGAACTAATGCAGGAAATGCGTAGCAAAGGGGTGCTTGGAATCGCCCTAAGCGGCTTCGGGATGGAGAGCGACGTGAATCGCGCGCGTGCCGCCGGCTTTTCTGAACACTTAACGAAGCCGATTAACTTCGAACGACTCGAAGAAGTAATTCAACAATTGCTAAGCGATAACGCTCAAAAGAAATAGCGCTTGAAAGAGCACTAATTACGCGCAACAACTTGGAACACAAGGCTATGCCCTGGGCGCCCAGCGAACATGCTGTTCACCGTCCCGATTTCGGCGGGCAAACGGCTGGGCACACAGACTGAAAATCTATGTTCCGAACGGCCCGGTATTCAAACGCCTTCCCGGCGATCAGGCAGGAGTAGACGGCGCGTTCGCCGCGGCTTTTCTTTCCGAGGCATCCTTCAATTCCCGCGACAGCTTTTCTACTCGCTGGCGCATGATTTTCCCCGGTTTGAATTTCACCGTTGCACGCGCTGGAATAACGAAGCTGCTGCCCGGCTCATTCGGATTTCGGCCCACACGCGGTTTCGTCAAACGCGGTTGAAAGACCCCGAAATTTCGCAACTCGACCGCCACATTATTAGCAAGGCTGTCGGTAATGTGATCCAGGGTGCGTTGAACAACATCGAAAACTTGGTGTTGGACCATGCCAGTCTGGTTGCTGATCGCCACCACAATGTCCCTTTTAGTTAACTTGGCCATAAACAATTATATCACAAATAAATCGCGCTCTCGCTTGAATTTGCGTGGGTGACGCGCAAAAAAATTTTGGTGGGTTTATGGTCCACTTGTACACGCCCTCCTTAGAAGCGCCTGCCGTAGCAGCGTCTGTCCTTTCGAATCTAGTGGTTGGCACAAGCGTAGCTACAAATTCCCGGCGGCCCCCAATCGGCCTCGATAAATTTAGGCGACCGCAGGCCGCCTTAGCAGGCGGCTCATGAACGCCTTAAAAGGCGTTACTTCGGCAAAAGCTTTCCGGCGCGACTTTAGTTGCCCCTGCGCCACTCCCAGCTTGGTGAAAACGCCATTCCAGTCCGTTTCAAGCCGACGGGCGTCGTCGTTCGAAAGCTCGCGCACCAGTCGCAGGGAAGAACCACGGTTCAGCACGTTCATGGCGCGGCCCGACAGATCGCCTATTAAATTCAGCTCGCGCAAGACATGCTCGGTCTCTTGGAGTAAATTCGCTCGAGCTTCTGTGAATTGCCGCTCCTGATCGACAGAAATGATCGGCTTCGCCTTGTCCAGACCATAGGTGATCAAATCATGTAATTTCTTCCAGTTCTCGAGCTGAAGCGCGATTAGGCGCAGCTTGGTTTCGGTTTCTTTATCTTTCATTGATTGGGCGCGACGGTCGCAACTTCGAGGGTTTCATCGAATTTTTGCAGGTTATCCAGCAGCAGATGCGCCAGCGGGCGATTCACCGATTGCTCCTGACTGATAATACCTTCTTCGAAATAGAAACGGCCCTGTCGCCAACGAAAAATTTCTGCCAACGCACCTTCGCCTTCGAGTGTTCCGTAAGCGGCGTGCCGGATTTCTCCTTGGTGCAGAAAAATCTCACTGTTCCCACGCCCGGACTTAAACGTAAAGCGTCCGCTGCGTTGGCCCATGCACGTCATTTGCAAAATCTCGGCCGCGGAAAATTGGTTCAGATTGCCAATGAGGGAATGACATGGGTCGATGCCCTCGGCCGAGACGGCGGGATGACCGTCAAGACTTCCTAGAAAACGATGAACCTCTTTGCGCAAGCGCTTGGTCGAGGCTGCGCCGTTTGTTAGAGGGATATGTTGCTGTTGCGCCTTGCGCGTTGCCTCTGCGGAAGGCTTTTCCCATGGCGCGCACAAGATTTTCAACGAGGGGAAATGCTGCCGAGCCACTGTTGCCGCTTCAATCGCGAATTCAGGCTCGCCCTCGATGACAAAGCCGTCGAAACTCTCGCCGATCAAGATCGCAACCACTTCCGCCATTGTCCGAACGATGCGTGTCTCGGTTTCGTCGGCGAAATCGAAAATTGAGAGCAACCGGTCTTCGAAGACCGGATCAGGATTCAAAAGTAAGACGCGAGTTTCCACAAAAAAAGCACGAGTCTGGAGGCCTGCAGAGCAGGAACCCTGCCTTCCCGCCGTTGGCAATGAACGACTAACGCACCCAGACGCGCTTTGGCGGTGGCGCGGGAAAAGCGCTGGGCGCGACCTCGTGCGCCGTTCGGAAGTGGACTTTGGCGATTTGAGAAAGCATCTGTGCTCCGTGCTTATCTACGATATCGGCAGCAGTATCCTTGATTTCGCTCGACGCCCCACGGCCCAGCTTCGCCCCAAGTTCCTTTCCTTTCCGTTCCAGCCAATTGATAAATGCTTCACGCGCCAAAATCGACGCCGCCGCCACCGCAATGTCCGATTCCGCGCGCGGGCGCTGCTCGATCTGAATCTTTTGGCCATGGCGTAATAGCGCGTTTTCGATTACTTGCACATCGGCAAATTGATCGGAAAGCGATCGCGGACAGTTCGGTTGCCGCGCCAGCAGATTTTCGATTACTCGCGCGTGACCCCAGCCAAGCAGGCTGTTGAGATTACCGAACTTTTTGTAAAGCTCGTTGTAGCGCGCCGGGCCGATCGCAACTACATCTGTCGCGTCACGCGCGATCTGCCGGATTTGTCTGGCCAACGCATGAATGCGTGCATCCGAACCGATTCGTTTACTATCCTGCACCCCGAGGTCGAGAAGTTGGCGCGCGCTGTGCCGATCAACAAATACTCCAGCAATTACAAGCGGCCCGAAGAAATCGCCCTTCCCGCTTTCGTCGACGCCGAAATGCGGCTGGAACATTTCTGGCGAATGCACTTCCTCATAGCCGAGCCGCGCTTCGCCGAAAATTTCGGGCTCGAGCGTGAACTTCACGAAATCCTCCACCCCACGCCCTTGCAGCAAAACCTTTGGCCCTTTTTCGTAAACGGCCACACTCAGCTTCTCTTTTTGCGCAAAGAAAATCGTGTACGGCTTTGGGCTAAACTGGAAACCAGTGTCTTCGAGCACCGCACGTAGCTTGGCTACTTGTTCGTTCGTTAATAGATGAGTGTAGGAATTCAACCTCTAACGCTCAACGCTCAACGCCCAACGTTCAATGATCTTCTGAATTGGACGTTCGACGTTTGGGCGTTAGACGTTTAGCTGAAAACCTTGATCTCGCCCAAAAACATCCGCGCCTTCCGCCGTTCCCTTCTTCGCTGGTATCCCTATCACCGCCGCGACCTCCCCTGGCGCTGCACCCACGATCCCTATGCCATCCTGGTCTCCGAAGTAATGCTTCAGCAAACTCAGGCCGCGGCCGTGGTCCCGTACTATAATAGATGGCTCCGCCGTTTCCCCACTATTCGGTCCCTCGCCCGCGCAACTGAATCCGATGTTCTCCGCGCCTGGCAGGGTCTCGGTTATTATGCGCGGGCGCGAAACGTTCACCGCTGCGCCAAGTTGATCGTCGAAAGCTTTGGCGGCAATTTCCCGGCCGATCCAAATCAGCTGAAATCGCTGCCGGGGATCGGTTGTTACACCGCCAATGCAATTGCAGTGTTCGCTTTCGACCAATCCATGCCGCTAGTCGAAGCCAACACCGGCCGCGTTCTGGCCCGACTCTTCAATATTCGCGACCCAATCGATTCCCGCTCTGGCCGACGAAAGTTATGGCAAGCTTCGGCAAAGCTGGTTCGCAGGAAGCCGGCACGCGATTTTCAAAATGCGATGATGGATTTGGGATCGCTCGTTTGCATCGTTCGCCATCCACGGTGCCAGATTTGCCCGGTAAGAAAATTTTGCCGTGCGCGCGATCCGGCGTCACTTCCACGAAAGCGAAGGCGCGCCGCTATCGTTCCGCTCATCGAATCACATCGTTTATGCACGATTGGCGATGCATTGCTGCTGGAGCAATGCCACCAGCGCTGGCGCGGCATGTGGATTTTACCGCCGCTCAAACTTGACTGCTTAAGGCGGTCGAGTTCCCAACGACGCCCGATTCATACGTCCGTTTTTCCGTTTACAAATCATCGCGTGACGCTACGGGTTTATCGCCAGCGCTCTCGGCAGATCGATCACAGCGACCAGCGCTGGTTTCGCAAAAAGGAACTGAACGCAATCCCGATCCCATCGCCCCACCGTCGCGCCATCAACGCCCTCTTCACCCCAAAACCAGGAGCGGGATCACACCGGCAGCGGTCGTTAGAACAGTGATTGGGATACCAAGGCGAGCGTAATCCCAGAAGCTCACTTCAAGATGTTGACGTGCAGATTCGATCACAATCATGTTCGCAACCGAACCAACGATCGTGAGATTGCCGGCAAAAGTGGTGCAGAGCAATGCCGATAGAATTCCACCTTAAAGTAACGTAGAGCAGCAATCGCTCTGGTGTGCGTGCGAACGCCAATACCTCGTCCGCAGCCCACTCGAAAAAATGGGCCAGATGGAGATAGGCGGCGATGAGCATCCTCGCTAGCAAGAGCACGATTGTGTCGTAGTTCACCGCACGATAGGCGTGCTCCGGTGTCATTACTCCGGTTGAAACCATCAGCACTGCACCGAGCAATGCCGCCGCAGGGCGGTTCAAAGGCAGGACTTTGAGCTGCCGACCGCTGATCAGGACGTAAGTAATGGCGAAGATGATTGTCGCAACAACCTCTTGCTGCCAATGATTCACCTGCGTGCACTAACGGCGAGCATGCCGCTTTTCAATTATCACAAAATCTTTGCTTCGTTTTTTCCGCATCCATATTTTCCCTCGCATGATTGAAAAGCTGCCCAATGCCAGCGGTCACTTCGGCGTTTACGGCGGAATGTTCGTTCCGGAAACGCTGATGACGGCGCTGCATGAACTCGCAGCCGAATACGAGCGCGCCAAAAACGACCCGCATTTTCAAAACCGACTCGCTCAGTTGCTGCGCGATTTCGCGGGGCGTCCCACGCCGCTTTATTTTGCCGAACGACTCACCAAGAAACTTGGTGGAGCGAAAATTTACCTGAAGCGCGAAGACCTGCTCCATACCGGCGCGCACAAAATCAACAATGCGCTCGGCCAAATCCTGCTCGCGCAGCGGATGGACAAGCACCGCATCATCGCCGAGACCGGCGCGGGTCAGCATGGCGTCGCTACTGCCACCGTGGCCGCGCAGTTCGGTTGCGAATGCGTCATTTACATGGGTGCGGTCGATATGGAACGGCAGGCTCTCAACGTCGCGCGGATGCAATTCCTGGGCGCCAAAGTTGTCACCGTTACCGCTGGACAAGCCACGCTTAAGGAAGCCATCAGCGAAGCAATGCGCGACTGGGTCACAAATGTTCGCACCACCCATTATATATTAGGGAGCGCGCTGGGGTCCCATCCCTACCCCATGATGGTGCGCGATTTTCAGCGCGTGATTGGTGAGGAAACAAGGGCGCAGATTCTTGAACGCGAAAAGCGCCTGCCGGATTTGCTTGTCGCCTGCGTCGGCGGCGGCAGCAATGCCATCGGTTTGTTCCATCCGTTTCTGAATGATGCAAGCGTCCGTATGGTTGGAGTCGAAGCCGGCGGAGAAGGAATTCGTTCTGGTAAACATGCGGCACGATTCCAAGGAGGCAGGCTCGGAGTTCTTCAAGGAACCAGGACTTTCCT
>DATELT010000026.1:0-2706 GCA_035276245.1 Chthoniobacterales bacterium | reverse complement strand
CTGTCTTCTGGACGTGAAGATCGAGGATTACGCATTTCTTAGCGATACGCAGACGGCAGCGCTGGTTGGTCGAAATGGTTCGGTCGATTGGCTTTGTTTTCCACGGTTTGATTCCGCTTCCTGTTTTGCGGCCCTGATCGGCGAACCGAAGAACGGCCGCTGGCTCATAGCGCCGTCTGATGATTCGGCAACGGTGACGCGAAAATATCGCGGCTACACCTTGATTCTCGAAACTACCTTCGAAACGAAAGAGGGCGCGGTGCGGTTAATTGATTTCATGCCGCCGCGCGGAACCAATCCGGATATTGTCCGCATCGTCGAAGGTGTAGAGGGAAATGTTTCGATGCGAATGGAGTTGATAATTCGCTTCGATTACGGCGACATGGTGCCGTGGGTGCGGCAATGTGGTGCCGGATTGGAAGCGATTGCGGGACCAAACGGACTCGTTTTGCGAACGCCGATTGAAACGCGCGGAGAAGATCTCACCACCGTGGCGGAGTTCGAAGTCGGAAAGGGCGAGCGTGTGCCCTTCGTGCTCACCTGGTATCAGTCGCACCAACGCCCGCCGCGCCCGATCAATCCCGAACACGCGCTGCGCGACACGGAAAAGTATTGGAGGGATTGGGCCGGCAGCTGCGAATACGGCGGTAAATGGAGCGACGCAGTCAGGCGTTCTCTCGTTGTCCTCAAAGGACTCACCTATGCTCCGACCGGTGGAATTGTGGCTGCAGCGACAACTTCGTTGCCGGAAAAGATCGGCGGGGTACGCAACTGGGATTACCGCTATTGCTGGCTGCGGGATGCGACATTTACGCTCTTTGCATTGACCCGTTCTGGTTACGTCGAAGAAGCGCGTGCCTGGCGTCGGTGGCTCCTGCGCACGATCGCGGGCAGCCCCTCGCAAATGCAGATTCTCTACGGGACGCGCGGTGAGCGGCGCCTGCCGGAATTCGAGATTGATTGGCTGGCCGGTTACGAGAATTCCAGGCCGATACGGATTGGCAACGCGGCTTCGACGCAATTTCAACTGGACGTTTACGGCGAAGTGATGAGTTCGCTTTATCACGCGCAGCAAGCCGGGATCGAAATCGAGGAAACGGATTGGAGGTTACAGGTAGCGCTCATGAAATTTCTCGAATCGCACTGGCAGGAACCGGATGAAGGGATCTGGGAAGTGCGTGGCGGACGCAAAAATTTCACACATTCGAAAATGATGGCATGGCTGGCATTTCATCGCGCTGTGCAGTTGATCGAGAAAGGTGGGATGCCGGCGAACGAACATCTCGCGCGCTGGAAAAAAATTCGCGATCAGATCCACGAGGAAGTTTGTGAGCACGGTTATAATTCGAAGGTGAAAGCGTTCACCCAGTACTACGGCAGCGATGCGCTTGATGCCAGTCTGCTGATGGCACCGATGATCGGCTTTCTCCCGATCGAAGACGAACGCATGCGGAACACCATTGCTGCGATCGAGCGTGAGCTGCTCGTGCAAGGTTTTGTGCTGCGTTACAAACCGGAGGAGGAAAATGTTGACGGCTTGCCCGGGGACGAAGGTGTCTTTTTGCCGTGCTCGTTCTGGTTTGCCACTTGTTTGAACATGCTCGGTCGCAAGAAAGAGGCCTGCGAACTTCTGGAGCGCCTGCTGAGATTAAGCAACGATCTCGGATTGTTTTCGGAGGAATATGATCCGCGAGAAAAACGATTGCTTGGCAATTTTCCGCAGGCATTTACCCACGTTGCCCTCGTTACTACGGTGCATTTCCTGGAAGAAGAATAAGAGGCCGCCGGATCACATGCCGGCAGTTGCTACAGCGTTGCAGGCGGGCGCGGATGTCACCGATCGGACAAACGGAACCGGAACGAATTAATCTTTTCTGACTCAAGCTTTTACCAACTGGCGGACGAGATCTTCGAGCGCAACGATGCCGATTGAACGTTGATGCCCGTCGATTACCGCGGCGAGACCGATGCGCGCGGCGCGAAGGCGGCGCACTACCCGATAGGCGGATTCGTTTTCAGAAGCGGTAATAATTCGGCGCATGTACTGCCGCGCTGGATGCGACGCGTCGGTGTCGAACAAAATATCATAGACATTGATCAGACCGAGCGGCTCGGCGTTCTCGCCAAAAACGGGGAAACGATCGATGCCCAATTTTTCGCTGATCTCCAGAACTTTGTCCCGGCTGTCGTCGGCCTTGAATGAAACTGTCTTTTCGAGCGGAACCATGACTTCACGTAATTTCACGGCGGTGAAGTCGACGACGTTATGAATGATCGCTCGTTCGGTGGAGCTTAATGCGCCGCCCCTTTCGCTTTGAACGGTGATCATCTTCAGTTCTTCCCGACCGGCGAAGAGACGAGGCGGATTCTTGGCGCGTGCGAAAATGGAGTGCTCGATAAACCCGCCAATGGCGTGTAGCGGCATCAGCAACTTCGTAACTATCTCGAGCAAGCCGGAAAGCCGCACGACGGCGCGCAACGGAAAACGGCGGAACAAGGATTTCGGCAGGACGCCGAGAAGGAAAAGGTAGACGGGTAGCGCGATAGCGACGGCGATTGGGTAACCGATCCAGCCCCAACGGATGACGAGCTTGTGAGTCAGAATGATCAACGCGATGATATCGGCGGCATTCGTCACGAGCAGGACGGTTATGAACAATCGCTCGGGCTGTTTGAGCATTTTCTGCAGCCGTCGCGCTCCGCGAT
>DATELT010000025.1:0-3272 GCA_035276245.1 Chthoniobacterales bacterium | reverse complement strand
CATCAGCGCGGGCCAGGACGCGGTGCTTCCGGCCCACCATGCCACCAAGCCCAACGCTACCGCGCCAACGAAAACTGCGGTCGCGAATGCCTTCCCGACCGTTTTGCCTCGCAACAGTTGATCAAATCCGGTTGCGGCGAGAAGAACAACAAACAGCGATGCCGGAAAGATAAATTTGGAGACACTGCGGAAACGGTCAAAACCCGGCGCCCAGACATAGAGAAAGTGAAACAATGGTGTATAAACGCCGAGCGCTAAGAGAAGACTAACGAGAATAATGACCAGAGTCGGTAATTTAATTCGGAGATCGCACCTAATCACAGCATAGAGGGCGAGAGCGAGACCGGAAACGCCGATAAATAGGGACGTCTCCCACAGGTACCAGCGGCCCCAGTATTTCGCCATTTCCCCAAAAACGTTCGGCGCCAGCAGAGTAACGAAATTTTCCGGTGGGAACGCCACCATCGATGCAAAGTTGAAAGGCAGCCGCAGGCCGCGCGTCGTTTCCTTTGTCGTTTGGATCGCTGGCAACAATTGGACTGAGGCGAGAAGAGCGCCCCCGAAATAGATTCCAACGAATGCGAGGGCGATCCGCCAATTCCACGCACTGAGTAATCGCAGCGTTGTGTAAAGAGCTGCAACTATTGCGATGTAAAACAGATACTGTGGAAATCCGGCAAGTATCTGCATCGCGACACCGAACATTCCCACTAACAACCATGTCACCTGTCGTGTTCGCAGTAGGGCATCGATCGAACAGAAAATGAGCGGAGCCCAGCTCATCGTGCACAGTTGTGGCAGGTGCCCGGCAAAAACATGGGCGAAGAATGCGCCGGAAAACATAACCAGACTTCCGGCCAGAAAGCTGGCGGAGGCGGTAAGACCGCGTTGCTTCATCCAGAGGAACATGAAGGCGGCAATGGCAAAAACATGAAGCGCGATTGACCAGTTGATCGCCACGGGCAGCGGCAGGATGAGAAAAATCCAATTCGGCGGATAAAGTTGCGCGCCCTGCATTCCGCCAAGGTAAGGAGCACCGCTGAAGATGTGCGGGTTCCAAAGAGCGAGATTTCCTTTCGCTAGCTCGCGAAAACCGAAATCGCGCCAGGCGTAATATTGCAGAAACAGGTCGCTGGCCGAATGTCCAAGCACGCGCGAACCACCACCGAACAAAAGATCAGCGAAAATGCCGAGAGCGAGCGCGAACAGCAAGGCGAGTGCAACAATTGTGGAGCGGTAACTCGCGGCCATTTCTCTAACGCGTTTCAAGTCGCTCGTAGATGGCAATGTCACCAAGCTGATTGGTAAGGAGATAATGCATACGCACGTATTCCATGATCATCGGCGCGGACTCGGCGAGCTTACTCTGATCGGAAAGCAAGACGATCGCAGGCGGATCACGCTCCGCCTCTTCGATAAAGCGTTCATGATCTTTTACGGTTTGATCGCCTGGCCAGAGATAATTCCAACGCGTTGGATTGTGACGGTCGCAGAAGAAATAAAACATCGGCTGGTATGGAAGCGCGAGGATCGATTTCGAACGGGGAACAAGTTCCTGAATCTCTCGAACGAATTGGGAAACCACGTTTGACTGCGCGATGAAGATCCCTCCACGCGACAACGACAGCCTTTGTGTGCCACGCGTGACATCAGGCAGGGCCGTGGAGCGCAGAACCCATAGAAATGATACCACGCCGATGCTCAGCAAAAGGGAAAACAGCGTGGCCAGGCCGCGATATTTGTTAATGACCCCGTGCAAGATCGACCAGCAGAAAGCAGAGAGAAGGAAAAACGGCGGCAGCGTCATTAGGAGATGAGTCTGGTCAGATCGCACCATGACTTGCAGATAAAACAGCGCCGACCAGACGAGAAGGAAGCTAAGTATGGCCTCGCGTTCACGAAATCGATGGCGAAAAATCGATTGCCCGAGATAAAGCGCAGCAATCGCTTGGATGAACGGCGGCAGGTAATACAAAAGCACGGTAGCTCTTTCCGAAATTGTTTTACCTGCGGTGATTTTCGGAAACGGCAACGCGCTGGTCTTGCGATAAGTGGCGAATGGAAATACGACTAACTGCTGGAACATCTCAGGCAGCGCGCCGATTTTCCACCAGATGAGTGTTGCCGGGGTGAGAATGATCGCGATGCCACCTAACCAGAAATAGAAGAGGCGTCTGAGATTTGTTTTCGAGAAGGATGATTCGGGGGCAAAGTGTAGCGTGACGATCAGGACGACAAGCGCTGCCATGGTGTAAACCGCCTGATCGTGGCGGAGGAGAAGCGCTAGGCTGGTAAGCACCCCGGCAAACACGGCGAGCCATGGTCGCTGTGATCGCATGGCAACGATAAAGAGAAGAACGGCGGCGAAGGAGATTGTGATTCCCTGCCATGCCGCCAGAGGAACAAAGTAAACGTAGGGAAGGCCGAGGATACAAGCGGGCGCAGCGGCGGCGAAC
Source organism: Chthoniobacterales bacterium (assembly GCA_035276245.1). GTDB lineage: Bacteria > Verrucomicrobiota > Verrucomicrobiia > Chthoniobacterales > UBA10450 > AV69. The sequence continues at coordinate 816 of DATELT010000025.1, read as the reverse complement.
GAAAGAATCGGACCGAGGAAATTCCGTCCCAGCGCATAGATGAGAACGGGCAGAAAAAGAAAAATCGTTAAACCAAAACCGCGAAGTGTCGCTAGCGATGTCCCACCCAGATTAAAAGCCGCAGCTGCAGTGTAGAAAGAGAGCGGTGGCTGCAAGCTTACGAAGTCGCGATGAGGAATTTCACCATGCAACACTCGCTCCGCGCCGTAAGCCAGAAGCCCTTCATCTCGCCAATCGATACCTGCGCGCCACCGGGGATAAGCGATGGCGATTGCGATCAGGAGTAATATCGCCGGGCAGATAAAATCACTGAAACGGCTGATCTTGATTTTGGAAATCTGCATTTAGCACGAGTGGCAACGATTAACTCCCGCTTCCCTTCTTGCCGCAATGGAACGCGAAGGATAGGGCGAGGGCAATAATCGTAGAATGACGAATCGTGCGAATTTGCCTCACACCCAAATCACCTGCGATCTGGTCTTATGTCCAACTTTTTCAAAATCCAAACCCGCAGCCGTGGGCGCGCGAAGAACTAGTGGGTAATCACGGTGCGAATAGTTTTTAGGGCGAGGCGAATTGGAAATATGGCAAACAGAGCAGGGCGAACTTCGAACAAGCGCGATCGCAGCAAAAGCAAGCGCTGGTCGGCACGCGTCACGCAACACAGCAACGCGCTTGATTTGGAGCCAAAGGTTTTTCGATCACGTGACCCGCGGAAAATCGCGTCTTCCCTAAAACGCTCCGCTGAACACAGCAAACGGCGCAAGGGAACGCCCTACCAATCCGCCATGTCGATGCTGAATTTTTACATCAACA
>DATELT010000024.1:0-2292 GCA_035276245.1 Chthoniobacterales bacterium | reverse complement strand
CGTGTTGGCGATTGAGTCTCGCAATCGCGGACTTTTCTTGACCTGTTCAAAGGTCACTTAACTGCCGCTGTCAGGGGAGATTGTTTCGGCGTGACACCGAAACCAACACGCGAGACGCGTGCGCTACCCTGAATTACCGCGCGGCGACGGAACCGAGGCGCCGTGTTCCTTCTCGCATCGGGAAATTAGCCTGCGTCAGTTCTTCGACCGTCTCTGTGGCGCCATTCGTCGAGGCGCGTTTCGGCGGCGTCAGCTTCATTCCGACCAGTTTGCTCACTCCGCGCTCCTCCATTGTCACGCCGTAAAGAATATCGGCTTTGGCGATGGTGCGTTTGTTGTGCGTGATGATGATGAACTGGCTTTGCGAGACGAAGCGTTCCAGTACCTTGATAAACCGATTGATGTTGGATTCATCCAGCGGCGCATCCATTTCGTCGAGCACACAAAACGGGCTCGGTCGCACCATGTAGATCGCGAACAAAAGCGCGACCGCGGTCATGGTCCGTTCGCCGCCGCTCAATAGCGAGATGCTTTGCAATTGCTTGCCCGGCGGTTTGGCAATTATTTCGATGCCGCAATTGAGAGCATCGGCCTCGTCCATTAACTGCAGATCGGCACGACCACCCCCGAAAAGCTCGCCAAACATCTCCCGAAAATTCGCTCGGACTTGCGCGAAGGTCTCCGCGAAAAGTTCCTTTGTGGTCGCATTGATCCGCGCGATCACATCGAGTAGCTCGCGCCGCGAATTGGTCAGATCGTTGTTCTGCCCTTCGAGAAAACGATAACGCTCTTCCAATTCGTCGTATTCCTGGACGGCCTCAAGATTAACCGGCCCCATATTTTCCAGCTGACGCGTGAGGTCAGCAATGAGATTCTCGATATCGGACGCTACAGCTAGTTCCGCGGGCTGCGTTTCTTCATGCAGGCCGCGACTAACGACCGCGGGAACAGAATCTTTTGCCAGGCGTTTCAATTGAGCGTGCAGAACTTTTTCGTGGGCCGGTTCGTCCGGCTGAAACGCGCGGATATCAACCCGATAGCGCTCCATCACGTGTTCAGCCAAGTGCTCGAGCTGCAGCTGCAATTGCGTTTGCCGGACTGAATGCGTCCCGCGTTTTTCCTGTAATTCGATCAGACGGTCGCGGGTGCTGCGCAGCTCGGCTTCATCCGAGTTAATCTTTCCCAACCGGCTGGTGCGCTCCGTTACCAGTTTCCCGATCTCAGCTTCGCGCCGTCTGCATTCCTGAGTTTGTTGCTCGATCGCGTTTCGGGCAGACTCATCTTCCCCGGCCTGCGTAACCAGACGAGCTTCATAATTCTCAATATCCGCGCGACGCGTCGAGATCACTTCCGTCAATTCAGTTTGACGGGCTAGCATAGGCGCACGCTGCGCCAGCAAATTTTGATATTTTTGCTCATGAGTTGCGGCGGCGATTCGCAGCTCGGCCAACCGGGCGGTGGCATCTTCCTCTTCCTGCAATGCTTCGTTTCGCTGCGTTTCGTTCAGCGAGATGTCGCTTCGAGCCTCGGTGATTCTTTTTTCAAGTTGTGCAGTCTGTTCCTCCAGACTCCGAATCTGGTCGTCTGCCGCGGCGATTTGGCGTTCGAGAGTCGAGCAGTCGGATTTGAGGGATTCGAGTTCTAGCTCGGCCGAATACTCTTCGCGCTCCAACTCCGAAACCTTGGAGGCTGCGGCGGTTTGGGCAAATTGGGCTTCGTGGTGCGAGACGACTGCTTTTTCAAGGGCGCCAGTAGCTGCGGTAATTTGCGACTCGAGTGATACGCGCTGTTGCTCAATGCTCTTCTCTTCTTGTCTTAATTTCGTTAGCTCGATTGCAATCACTTCAATCCGCGCCTTGCGCTCCAGCAGAGAGTCGGTGCGAATTTTCCCGCTCCCTCCAAACAGAATTCTCTCATGCGAGATGAACTCACCGCCTAGGGTTGCAGCTGCGATTTCTGGATCTCTCCTAATCGCGACCAGCGCGTCCTCGAGATTTCTGAACACTGCAACGCAATCAAGCAAACGTCGCACAAGAGGGGCCAAAGTCTCCGACGCCTGCACCTTATTCATAGCCCAGTCTAGCGCCATCGGCGGCAAATCTTTCGTCGCGCGATCGCGATGTTCAATTCCTTCAAGAACAAGAGCCGCCTGGCCCAACTGATGTTGGTTCAGATGCGAAATGATTTCGGCCGCCCGGCCGGCGTCTCGCAAAACAAGGGCATGCAAGTTTCGTCCCAATGCCGCTTCGATCGCAGGGACCAGCTCATGCGCGACATTGAGCTGCGCCGCGA
>DATELT010000023.1:0-9088 GCA_035276245.1 Chthoniobacterales bacterium | reverse complement strand
AGAGATGGACGTTCTTTCAGCCGACGCGGTCCTGAACAAATCGCGCTTGGCCGGACGCTGAAGCCGGTACTACGTTTACCGGGCGACGTGCCGCAGCGGAGCTGACAGAAAACCGCTCGCAATAATTCGCGAAGAACTCCTGTTCGTATTCCGGTTGCAGACCAAATTGTGCCGCCTCATAACGATGAAATCCGTGCAGATCACGTGGCTGCTCGGCCAGAACATCGCGCATCCGGATTTCTGCAGGAGCGGAAAACGGCCAGCCGAAGTATTCGTAAACGCTGCGTACTGTGCCGATCGGATCGCGTCGAAGCTCAAGATACGAAATGTCGAAAATGCGCTCGGGAGACAATCGGTCACGTTCGAAAAGGAATTTGCTGAGCGCGCTGGACCAGTAGTGCAGTGCTTCTTCGCCGATTTTCATCGGATCGACCGCGTCGCTAAAGACGCGACGCAAGATCGTAATCAAACTGGAGACAGAAGTGATCGCTTCGACGGGCGCGCGATGTGTTTGGATGAAGAGTGCGTCGGGATAGGTCGAGAGCAACGTGGGCAAGGCAAACATGTGAGTGGGCGCTTTCAGGACCCAGCGACGTCTGTTCTTTCGTTCCTGCAAGTGCTGGAGAAAGCGCCGGTGAAACGCGTAGGCTGGTTGCAAATCTTGCTGCAAAAACCATTCTCGGTAGCTCGGCACGTTGTACATGGTGTCGAATTGATCGCTCAGAAAAGTAGGGCTCATTAGGCTGACGCATTCCTGCGGCAGGTGCGCACCGACTGGATGGAGTTGCCGGAAATTCGGCGCCATCCACTCGAGACAAGCCAGACTCCGCGAAGTGCGCCGAATGCGCCGGCGTATCTCGGCATCAGTCGGCGGCGAAGGTTCCATCACTTCCCAGGTCAATGGCGCGCGATTCTCCGGATCTGCGGAAAGCAAGGTGTGCAAGAAGGTTGTTCCGGTTCGAGGCAGGCCTAGGACAAAGAGGGGAGAGCGGATTTCGTGATTCCCGATCTGAGGATGCAACTGCCGGTCGCGCTGCAAAAAAAGCCGGTTGCACAAGATGCGGAGAACGTCGGAACGCAGGGCGATATTTCCGATCACATTCAAGCGCGCGTCTCGCCAGCACGATTCCAGTAGCCGGGCAAGTGGTTCCCGAAAATCGCCGTCGCCAAAATCGTCCAGGGCGGCGCGGCGTTTCGCCGTCTCGATCAACTCATCCGGGGTGAGACACCTGCGAACCTCGCCGTTAAACATTGCGCCAAATTTATTGAGCGCGCGGATGGCGATCGGTAAGCGAAATCGATCGATACTGGCAGCAGATTGCATGAAGAGGGATGTTCCGGTTCTCCGGCTGCAGAAGCAAGCGCAATGACCCCCACAGGTCAATCGCCTGCTGGCGAAAAGCTGCTCGTGGGACGAAATGTAACTTCTGTACGCCAAGAGGCCTGAAGCCATGTCTCATTCTGAGTAGAGGCGCAACAGTCTCCGGCGCGTCGCTCCGCTTCATTCCGTGTTTGCGCACCGCCCCCACCCGTTTCATCGTCTGTTTATGGAAACGCAAAAAGCGACGTTTGGCGCCGGCTGTTTTTGGGGGGTCGAAGAGACCTTTCGTAAACTAAAAGGCGTGACCGACACCGCTGTTGGGTACGCTGGGGGAATGACAGAGAATCCGACATACGAAGACGTTTGCACCGACGAGACCGGACACGCCGAAGTGGTGCAGGTGGAATTTGATCCCGCCAAAATATCCTATCCCGAATTGCTAGATGTTTTCTGGGCCAATCACAATCCCACGACATTGAATCGGCAGGGACCGGATGTTGGCACTCAATACCGTTCCGTTATTTTTTATCATTCGCCCGATCAAAAAGCCGCCGCCGAAGAATCAAAAGCCGCATTGGCGAAGAGTGGACGATTCAAGCGAGAGATCATTACGCAGATCGAACCAGCGCCGAAATTCTTTCGGGCTGAAGAATATCACCAGCGCTACTTGGAGAAGCGCGGCCTATCGCACTGCGCGGTTTGATGTCTCGCGACGTTCTTCGCACGAAAAAATTCGCGATCGAAGCCGCGAATTTCATTCTGCAATGTGCACGCCAAGCGCTTGATGCGCGGGGCCAATTCCGGGTTGCCCTTTCCGGCGGAAATACGCCCCGAGCCGTTTATTCGGAAATGGCGAAGCGCGATGTATCCTGGGAAAACTTTCAATTTGTTTTCAGCGACGAACGTTGTGTGCCGGCGAACAATGAACAGAGCAATTTCCGAATGGCGAATGAAGCGCTGTTTCGGCCTGCGTCGGTGCCGGAGTCATCGATTATGCGCATGCGCGGTGAGATCGATCCGCTGCAAGGGGCCGACGAGTATCAGGGGCGTCTCGATGCCTTAGCCGCACAGTGCGATGAGAAAATTTACCAGCACGATTTGGTTTTGCTTGGACTGGGTGATGATGGACACACCGCTTCACTTTTTCCTAACACCAAGGCGCTGTTGGAAACCGAGCGGCGCATCGCCGCCAATTACGTTTCAAAACTGGATTCGTGGCGGCTGACGTTCACGTTCCCGCTAATTTTTGCGGCGCGAGCCGTTTGTTTTCTTATCGGTGCGAACAAAGATCCGAAATTAATCGAGCGCGTGTTTTCCGGCGATGTGACCCTTCCTGCGGCTCACGTCGACCAGAATGCGAAACAGGTAACGTGGATTATCGAACAGAATTCGTGATCCAATTGTTCTAAATCCGCATGATGCGGACCGTCATTGTCACTGGATCATCGGGGCTCATTGGCTCGGAAACGGCAAAATATTTCGCGCAAGACGGGCTGCGTGTGGTTGGGATTGATAATGACATGCGCGCACAATTTTTCGGGCCTGAGGCTTCAACCAAGGCCATCCGTGACGAGTTGGTAAGAAATGTGCGCGAATATGAACATCACGAAATCGATATTCGCGATGCCAAGGCTATCAATACCCTCTTCGGCAAATATCGGGGCAAGATTCGCGCGGTTGTTCACACCGCAGCTCAGCCCTCACATGATTGGGCAGCTCGCGAACCGCAAACGGATTTCACGGTTAACGCGAACGGCACCCTGAATTTACTCGAGGCCGCGCGCGAAAATTGTCCGGAAGCGCCGTTTGTTTTCACGTCAACAAACAAAGTTTATGGCGACACTCCCAATCGTCTGCCGTTGCGTGAACTGGAGACCCGCTGGGAAATCGAGCCCGGTCATGAATATGAAAAGGGGATTCCGGAAACAATGAGCATCGATGCGACAAAACATTCTCTTTTCGGTGCTTCGAAGGTCGCCGCCGATGTCTTGGTCCAGGAATATGGTCACTATTTTGGAATGCCGAGCGCTTGCTTCCGAGGCGGTTGCCTGACCGGACCGGCGCATGCTGGAGCGGAGCTTCATGGTTTCCTTGCCTACCTGATGAAATGCTGCGTCATCGGTCGGCCGTATCGCGTTTTCGGTTACAAAAGCAAACAGGTACGCGATAACATTCACAGCTTCGACTTGGTAGAAACATTTGCCGCCTTTATCGACAAACCGCGCGTGGGAGAAGTCTACAACATTGGTGGCAGCCGTTTTTGCAATTGTTCAATGCTGGAAGCGATTTCCCTTTGTGAAGAAATCAGTGGCCGCAAACTTACCTGGCACTACGAGGAGACTAACCGCGTCGGCGATCACATCTGGTGGATCAGCGATGTGCGGAAATTTCAATCGCATTATCCGCAATGGAAATTCCGTTACGGTTTGCGCGACATTCTGGAACAAATTTTTCATGCGATGTCGTAGCTACAGAAGCGTTTTAACGCTTCGACGCCTCAATACTGTTCGCCTTCGTCTTTTTTCGACGGCACGACGCGATCTTTGATCGCATAGGCGTGCATGGCAACTCCGATCCAATAGAACACAGCCATCCCGAGCCCGAACCCCGCGCTGGCGACGGCAGCGATTCCCGCGAATCCCAGCACAATCAAGGTACCGATGGCGAATAAAAGCCCGATACCGCGGTAACCTTTATAAACATGGCCGAGCCCCGGTACGATGCTGAGCAGCGCCGCCATCGCATCGCTTGCCGAGCCCTCGGCTGTCTCTTCTCGTTTCCAGCCACACTGGTCGCAGGCATTCGAGCCGGCTGGCAGCCGCTGGCCGCAATTCGGACATAACATCGCGTCGGCCGTTTGGGTCGAAGGGGCGTCGGTATATTCCATCGAATCAAATAAGACTCACAAGAGATGCGGCAGCGTCAAGCAAACTCGCTTCCAAATTTCTGCCGCCTTGGCAAAGTTGTGGTGTGGCTGCCTTGCAAGAAATCGTCCAGTACTGCGATTCCTATCTGCAAATTGGGGAAATTCAGGATTACGAGAGCGCGCTCAATGGCCTGCAGGTTGAGAACTCCGGGAGCGTCAAGAAAATTGCGGCGGCTGTGGATGTCTCGACCCGCGCATTGCAGGAAGTGGCAAAATGCGGAGCAAATTTGCTGATTGTTCATCACGGAATGTTCTGGGCCGGACTGCGTCCAGTGACAAAAGCTCTGCGTCGACAACTGAAGTTTGCCTTCGAAAACGATATAGCCATTTATAGTGCGCATCTTCCACTCGATCTGCATCCCGAGGTTGGAAACAACGTGCTGGTGATGCGTGCACTTGGCTTTGAAAACTCTGAGCCGTTTTTCGAAGAAAAGGGATCACTCCTGGGACGACGGGCATCGGTTGACATCGCACTGGACGAATTAGTGAAGCGATTGGAAAAGGCGATTGCTGGGTCTGTGAAAACTATCGCGTTTGGTTCGAAAACCATTCGACATCTTGGTGTCATCACCGGTGCGGCCGGCAGTGAGATTGAGCGGATTGCCGGGGAGGGAATTGATACGTTCATTACCGGTGAAGCGCCACATTGGGCCGCGATCGCCGCTGCGGAAATGGGTCTCAATCTTTTAATCGCCGGCCACTACGCGACCGAAACGTTTGGCGTCAAAGCGCTAGCGGCGCATGCCGCTGGCAAATTCGAGCTTGATTGGCAATTCATCGATTTGCCAACCGGTCTTTAGTATAGGGATCACAAATTGCCTTGCCGCCTTGAAGAGTAAATCGAACAGTCGCTTTCTCGAGGTTACTGGGATTTTGGGGCGGAATACCACAGGCTTGGCCAAGGCATCGACAATTTATTGTAAAGACGTTCCTGGGATACGACAGTAGAATTACAATGAGTTGCGCGAAACCTGCTCTTCACCGCCAGGGCGCACCCTGCTATCAACCGCCGACAATGTTTCTTCGATTATTGGTAACTCAAATCGCCCTTGCTAGTTTTCTTGCCGTAACCCAGGCGATTGGCGTCGAAGAGGAAGCTCGAGGCTGGGGATCCGCCTGGACCATTCCACATTCGGCGGAGGAAAGAGTCGCTCGCGAACGCTCCGACCGGCTGGACAAAGCGGTGAATGTCCAGGACTGGGCCACGGTAGCGAAAATTCTTGCGGAGCTCGAACGGAGTAGCCCGGAATCATGGGAATTGCAATCGATAGAAGCGTATGTCGCTACCCTTCGCCATCGTTATTCGGAAGCCGCCACCTACTATGATCGTGCGCTGGCATTCCTTCCGAAATCAAATCGGACCGAAGGGTCAAAATTGTACGTCGATCGCGCCACCGTTCAGGCGTTGAATGGTTCCTATCAGGCTGCGCGAGTAGATTTAGAGAAAGCGATCGCGCTCGATAAAAATAATCTTCTCGCCCATAACAACTACGCCTGGCTGCTCGCCACTTGCCCGGACGGCAGCGTGCGCGATGGCCAACGTGCTGTGCGACATGCGCGCGGAGCCAGTGAAATTCTCAAACATGACAGCCCAATGGTTCTCGATACTCTGGCCGCGGCCGAGGCGGAAATTGGGGATTTTCGCTCGGCAGTGAAGGATGAAAAGCGTGCCCTTTCGTTGGCGAAGGGTGATCGCAGCCTTTATAATCAGCATCTGCAAAGTTATATGAAAGCCAGTCCGGTACGCGAAGCGCCAGAGCCGCCCGTTCCCGGGCCATTAAAGAAATCCTAATCGCATTTGTGAAAATAAAGACTTTTCTAACGATTCTTATGCTGACAGGAGCAATAGTTCTCCCGAGTGGCCTCCCTCTGCTGGCGAAAGAGCGGCGTGCCCCTCTGCCTTCACTCCCTGGCTACGTTGCAGTCCCAGTCCATTACAGTCACTGGAATAAAATGGTGATGGAAGCGGTTGTGAATGGACACCGGGCGCGGTTCTTTGTCGATACCGGGGCCGGTTATAGTATTCTTGACGCTGGCCGCGCCGACTCACTCGGCGTCTCGCCAGTGGGAGGAGACTCGCCCTACGGCGAATTCGCCAATTTAAATGGCGAGAGCTATCGCGTCGGCTATCTCAATAGCTTGCGCGCGGGGGCGATGAACTTCGGCGGCGGACCGATGGCCTTGTTTCAGCCAGCCAACGAAGACGCTGCTTTGAATTCACGCATTAACGGCGAGAATGAGGACGGTATTATTGGCGCGGACATCCTGACGCGTTACAAAGCGGTCATCAACTGCTATACGAAAACGATTTTCTTTAAAACAAGTTCTTCCCAGCGTCTCCATGTTGCGCGCTTTGCCGCATCCAAAAATTTCATCAGGATCCCGTTGCGCGAAGAGGTCAGCCGCGCATTCACTATCCCGGCTTCCATTAATGGCCACCCCTGTCGTCTGCTGGTCGACACTGGAGCTTTTATCACCACGTTTAATCTGAAACGCGCAAGAGATTTCGGGCTTTCTTTTACCGCCACAAAAATGAACGGTAGTTTTGCTGACGGTATTTCACGGCGGGTGGCAATTGGGAAGGTCGCGAATCTCAGGATTGGTGACTACAAGGTCCCGCCGCAGACACTCGCAGCTTCGGCGTTCCCGGATTTCGCGGTCGATCAAGGCCAGGCGAAAATCGCCGGGATTCTGGGGATGGAATTGCTGGCTGCCAGTCACGGCATTATCGATTTTGAGAGCATGAGCTTATTCGTGAAGTAGCAGTTTTCATTTCCCAAAACGCGCGAGTCTGATTCCTTCTTGCGCATGACCGTTCCCGAAAGCCGGCGGGTGAGCACGCGGGCGACTGGTATTGTCGGCCTCGCCGTCCTCTGCAGCCGTGTGCTGGGGCTGATTCGCGAGCAAATTTTTGCCGGTTTATTCGGCGCCGGTAAACATCTCGATGCGTTTTTGATGGCGTTCAGGTTGCCGAATTTGTTGCGCGATCTGTTTGCCGAAGGCGCGCTCTCCACCGCCTTTATCACCACGTTCTCAGGAAAAATCGCAAAGGAAGGGGATGAATCGGCCTGGAGACTTGCGAACAAGGTTGCGACACTGACCGCAGTTTTCATGAGCGTGGTCACGCTTCTTGGAATCATTTTTGCGCCGCAACTGGTCGATCTTCTAACGTGGTGGAGCTGGCCGCCAGATAAAACCGCGCTCACCGTTTTGCTAACGAGAATTATGTGGCCGTTCATGCTGCTGGTCTCGCTGGCGGCGCTGGTCATGGGAATGTTAAACGCGAAACATATCTTCGGCCCGCCCGCGATGGCATCGAGCTATTTCAATCTCGGCTCGATCATTAGTGGTGTCGCCATTGGCTGGTGGCTTGATCCGCACTTTGGCGCGCGCTCACTAACCGGCCTCGCCATCGGCACGCTTATCGGCGGGTTGTGGCAATTAACGGCACAGTTTCCATCCTTGCGACGCGTCGGCTACAAGTATCGCGTAGACTTTCAATGGCGCGATCCAGGCGTCCGTACTGTGCTTACCCTGATGGCTCCGGCTGTCGTTGCGGCCAGTGCCGTGCAGGTGAATGTGCTGGTCAACAGCGGATTTGCCGCCAGCCTCGGCAATGGGCCGGTGAGCTGGCTCAACATCGCATTTCGTTTGATGCAATTGCCGCTCGGCATTTTCGGTGTCGCCATCGGCACCGTTACCCTCCCGCTGGCTTCGAAAAGCGCAGCCCTGGGGAATATCGATGAATTTCGCGGTATTATCGCCAGCGGAATGCGTCTCGCGTTTCTGCTGACCATTCCCTCGGCTATCGGACTGGCGATGCTGGCGTCCCCCATCATCAGCGTGATTTACCAACATGGCCGATTCACTGCCGAGATGACCCGGCAGACTGCGGGCGCGCTGCAATTCTACGCCATCGGCTTGGTGGCCTATTCCGCGTTGAAAGTCTTAACGCCCGCCTTTTACGCTATCGGTAAACGCAACACTCCAATGCTCGTTAGTTTTTTGGCGATTGGAACGAATCTTTTCCTGAACTGGCTCTTTACTTTCCGGCTGAGATGGGGGCATCGCGGGCTGGCGTTCTCCACCAGTATTGTCGCGACGATTAATTTTCTTTTGCTCTACGCGCTGATGTCTCAACAGACGCGCGGACTGGAAAGTCGCCGCATGTTCATCGGTCTCGCCAAGATTTGCTTCGCTGCGGGGTTGATGGCGCTCGTTTGCTGGGCGGCGAATTATGAGTGCCTCGATGCCTGGGAACAGCTGCGTTTTGTCCAGAAACTTTGCGCGCTTCTGGGCACAATCGTCCTTAGCGCGGCGGTGTTTTTTGGCGTGGCGTTTTGGCTGCATGTCGACGAAGTGCGCGACGTTTGGGATCTATTGAAGCGCCGCCTTGGCAGGGGCGATTGAGGACAATCGCCCTAGCTCAGTGCCTGGTCGAGGTCTTCGATCAGATCATCCGGATGCTCGAGACCGATCGAGCAACGCAGCAAACTTTCCGGCGATTTGGAGCCTGGTCCTTCAATTGAGGCGCGATGTTCGATCAAGCTTTCCACACCGCCGAGACTGGTCGCACGCGTGAAAATTTTCGTCTTCGCGGCGACCTGCATGGCCGCGCCCCGCCCTCCTTTTACTTCAAACGAGAGCATCCCGCCAAACATCGACATTTGTTTTTTCGCGACGTCGTGACCGAGATGAATTTTCAGGCCGGGATAATAGGCACGCTCAACTTTTCGATGCTGCGTGAGAAAGCGCGCTACCTTCGCTGCATTTTCGGAATGCGCCCGCACTCGCAAGGGCAATGTCTTCATGCCGCGCAGAATCAGCCAGCAATCAAAAGG
>DATELT010000022.1:0-5988 GCA_035276245.1 Chthoniobacterales bacterium | reverse complement strand
GAGTGCGTCCTCTACTTTATTGGCCGCCTTCTTCACGCCGTGCGCGACAGTTTGAGCGGCCTCTTTGGTTTTCTCCGCCGTCTTCTTGGCAATATTCTCCGCCGTATCGAGAGGTTGCCCCGAGGCGACGGAAACCAGACCAGCAACTATCATCATGGCAAAAAACGTCTTCATAGTACTTAGAATATCGATTCAGAACCGCAGTGCGGCTGCCTTTCGGCCCTCAGAAGCTTCTCGCTAAGTCTTATGAAGCAAGACCTTTGGCGACCTCGGTCTGACCTCGTCTCTTTTGGTGCGTCGCGGCGAAGAAATCGTTGCGAGTCTGACGGCGGTCGCTAGAGCTAATCGTGGAGCCGCTGGTTACAACGTATCTCGAAATGCGGTCTGGCGATGGTGCGCCCAATAGACCGAACTGCGATCAGAAGTTCCGGGTGCGAGAACTCCAAGAACCAAATTGGATTTTTAACCGGGATATGTACATCGCCGTGGGGCAGACGTGGAAATGGATCGACAAGCTGCCTTGGACGGACGAGCGGTGGAAGGAACATGCGAGCGATCCAAACTTGCGAACGTTTGCGGCGTACTATGATAACGCGGTCGTTGGCTATTACGAACTCCGCAGGAGCTGCATATCTTCAACAGCATTGCACAGCGATGAGTACGAAGGCGAAGTCGAGATCGCGTACTTCGGGTTGTTGCCCGATTCTATTGGCCGTGGCCTTGGCAGCGCATTGTTGATGACCGCGATCGGGAACGCGTGGGCCTGGACGCCCACACCGTCGCGCGTTTGGGTGCACACCTGCAATCGAGATCATCCGAATGCGCTGAACAATTATCAGGCGCGGGGATTTAAGATTTATAAGATCGAAGAAGGGGAACCCACGGGTTACTGATCGCAAAGCCGAACTATGGTCCTGTTGCCCAATGTCCGTTGTATTTCGGCTCTTTTACCTGTTTGCGGACGGCAGCGAAAATCTCCCGAATGCCGGTCAGGCTAAAATGATTAGCAATGAAGGGCGGAATGAGGCCGCCGGTGTCCGTGTAGACCGAATACGTTGCGCGCGTGCGGTCGGCAGCGGTTGGCTCGAGCAACCAGGATCCTTGGCAAAAAGGCACTCGCACAACGCCCGGTTTCTTCGCCGGCCCCAAGGCGTTGGCGGATTCCCAGCGGTTGGAATAAACAATTCCAGCCGCATTCGACCAGGAACTTCTGTAGGTGCGCAGGGTAAAATCGCGGTCGCAACAAATCCGGGGCGAAATTCGCTGGTAGCTCAGAAGTGAATCAGTGTCGCGTTTCAGCAGTTTGCACTCAGCCATGTAAGGCATGAACTTTGTATAGTTATCGACGTCTTCGATGACTTCGCAGACCGCGCGACTTGGCGCGGCGATCTCACCTAGCGCTTTGAACTCTTTGAGGGAAGAACCGGGATGCGGACGGCTGTAAATTGTCACGCCACCCTGCTCGTTGGCTACCTTCCAGCCATCGTTGGCATCGCTTGCTCCGACTCGTTCCGCCGCAAAGCAAGCCGCCAAGAGAGGGAACAAGAGGACCAACGGGCGCATCAGTCTTTAAATCGTTAAAACGTAAATCGTTGACTCGGGAATGCGATTTTCATCACACGTTATGACTAATCGTCGAAATGTCAGGGATCGGGGCGTTTTCCTGCCCGTTGCGTAGTTCCACGCGCAGGGGAAAAGGCATATTCATACAGGACGAGAGTTATGAGAATTTGGACGTGAGACTAATAGGGCGGGAATGGCTGCGTCACGCTATTTTGAAGGCGAGCTGAGGCGAAAAGACGAACGGATGAAAGCCCTTACTTCGACTCCGCCTAAAAACTGTGGACGGCGTCCCTGTGGTCAGTGATCTGCGGTCCGCTACGCGGCGGTGATTCAGGAACCGGGATCGGCTTCCTCTTCTAGACCGCTGATGACGTCGCGGAGCTCCTCGAAATCAAACGGTTTGCCGACGATTTCGTCAACGGCCAATTCCTCGTATGTCCCGATGTTATCGGGCGAGAGATGGGCCGAAAGGACAACGATTCTGCCGTCATAGTTGCGTTGTCGAAGTTTTCGCACCAGCTCCAGGCCGCCCGAGCGCGGCATACGATGGTCGGTGATAACGACGTCAAATTCTTCCTTTGCGATTTTGGCGAGCGCGTCTTGCCCGTCTTTGGCCACGACGATTTTGCGGTGTGGCGCGTGCAACGCGTAGGCGATGGACTCGCCGATGGCTGGCTCGTCGTCGACTGCCAGAATATGGAGTTTCTTTTTCATGCGCGAAACTGCGCATCTACGCGAGCAGGTTTTCGGCCTGACACCGACGGTTTTAGTAGGTTTTAGCTCTTTAGGCACAAAAACGAGGTGGCGTTGCGCTTTCCACCGCAGTCAAAGACCGGACGCCGCGCGCAGTTGGGCTGCAGCAAAATGACGAGTGAGTCAAGTGCATGCTAAGGTTGCTAAGATGAGCGACAGGATCACGACGCGGGAATTTTTAATCGGCGATTACGAGGCGGCGGTGGAGCTGTGGAAACGGGCGGAAGGGATCGAAATTGCGGAGGGAGATGACAAGGAAAGTGTCGTCCAATTTCTGAAACGAAATCCGGGCCTGAGTCGCACCGCAATCGATGGGTCAACGGTTGTCGCTGTTTTGCTTTGCGGGCATGACGGCCGGCGCGGGCACATTTATCATCTGGCTGTCGATCCGAAGTATCAGGGACTTGGCTTGGGAAAGCGTCTGGTGCAGGAATGCTTCGATCGGTTACGAGAGCTGGGAATTCAGCGGGCGATCATTTTGGTGGCGAACGATAATTTGCGCGGGCGCGAGTTTTGGTTGCGCTGTGGCTGGGAAGAATTGCCGGGAGCGTTGGCGATGGGCAAGGACGTGGCGGCGGCGGAGCCAAGTCAGGACTCGGACGTCAGAACCAAAGGTTTGGCAGAATGATCCATTTTGGCCCGTCGTGGAATTGCGCGGGTCACGGCCGAACGGCTTTTGATTTACGATTTAAGGAGGCTAGAAATACGGCGTGAGCAAAAAATCCAGCTTTATCCCACCTGAATTGCTGTACGAGGCGATCGTCGATTCGTCCGACGACGCCATCGTGAGCAAGAACCTGCAAAGTATTGTCATGAGCTGGAACAAAGCGGCGGAACGAATTTTCGGGTATACCGCTGAAGAAATGATCGGCCAGTCGATCAGCAAGCTGTTTCCCCCAGATCGGTTGGACGAAGAAACACACATCGTGGCTCGCATACAGCAAGGAGAGCGAGTAGATCATTTCGAAACGAAGCGGCGGCGTAAGGACGGGAAATTGATTGATGTTTCGCTCACGATCTCGCCCATCCGGAGCCCCGAGGGCGTCGTCGTGGGTGCATCGAAGATTGCACGCGATATCACAGAGCAAAAGGTGGCACAACGGAAACTGGCCGAAGTAAATGAAGAACTCCGGCGGGCCAATCAAATCAAAGCCGAGTTTCTGACGACACTTTCACACGAGCTTCGGACACCGCTGAACGCTATTTTGGGCTGGGTCCAGATTTTGAAAGACGAACCGAAGGTGCAAGATGTAACACAGGCCGTCCCGATTATCGAGCGCAATGTCCGCGTTCAGTCGCAGTTGATCGAAGACCTCTTGGACATGAGCCGGATTGAAGCCGGCAAGATCAAGTTAGACATGCGGCAAATCGATCTCGCTGCGCTGGTTGCGGCCGGAATCGAGAGCGTTCGGCCCGCCGCTGAGGTCAAACAAATTCGTATGACCTCTGCCTTTTCCAATGTGTTTGGGACCGTTGTCGGCGACAGAGATCGTTTGCAGCAAATCTTCTGGAATCTGCTGATCAACGCGATCAAGTTTACATCGCGAGGAGGTCGCATCCACACCGTGATCAAGCGCGTTGATTCACACGTGGAAATCTCAGTCAGCGACACCGGGCAGGGAATTGCTCCGGAATTTCTCCTGCATGTTTTTGATCGTTTCCGCCAGGGGGACGCTACTACGACGCGGCGTCATGGCGGCCTCGGTCTGGGTTTGTCGATCGTAAAACACTTGACCGAACTTCACGGCGGGAACGTGAAAGTGGCGAGTGACGGCGTGGGCCGCGGCGCGACCTTCCGTGTTTGTCTGCCATTGCAATCGATGCACGAAAAGACGGAGGACGCGGCCCAGACACAGCGCCACGCAGAAGTCGATCGGGCGACGATGAGAGCCGACCTGAATGGAATCAAGGTGCTGGTAGTCGATGACGAGAAGGATTCGGTAACAATCGTTTGCCGAATCCTCGAGCGACGAGGCGCGCTAGTTCGTGGCGCCAACTCGATGAATGAAGCGCTCGCAGAGTTCGCAACTTTTTCTCCGAATGTCGTTTTGAGCGATATCGATATGCCGGGAAATGATGGCTATGAGCTCATCGGACGACTGCGGGCGATGCCTAATGGACGGGCCGTGCCGGCGGTGGCGTTGACGGCGTTGGCGCGAGGTGAGGATCGGACGCGCGCATTGCGCGCTGGTTTTCAAATGCATGTGCCGAAGCCGGTCGATTTCAACGAGCTGGTGGCGGTGGTGCAAAATCTCGCGGCGCTGCGTGGCGAAGACGGGTGATTTGATTTAGAAATCAGGGTTACGCGGCGCCAGCGGAGCCGACGACAAAAATCGAAGATTAATAAAAGACAAGTTAACGCGCTGCGATATAATCCGCTTTCGCCACCAATGAATAAACTCGCAGAGAGTGATTCTGGATGTGCGACATCTCCCGTAAGGGAGATGTTTCCTCTGCGGCTCGCGAGGCGGATGGCGCGACTGGGGACGGAGACGGCATTTGAGGTTTTGGTGAGAGCACGGGCGCTGGAGGCGAAGGGGCGTGACATTGTTCATCTGGAAATCGGCGAACCGGATTTCGATACCCCCGGCAACATCATTGATGCGGCGATCGAGGCCTTGCATCAAGGTTTCACGCACTATGGGCCATCCGCGGGATCGCCCGAGCTCCGCCAGACAATTGCCGAGTACGTCAGTGAAACGCGACGCATAAACGTTGCGCCGGACGAAGTGGTTGTAGTTCCAGGCGGTAAGCCGATCATTTTTTTCTCGATCCTCGCGCTGGCGGAAGACGGGGATGAGGTTGTATACCCGAATCCTGGGTTTCCGATTTACGAATCGATGATTAACTACGTCGGCGCCAAACCGGTGCCGATCCGGTTACGCGAGGAGTTGGACTTCCGGCTCGATGTCGACGAGCTCTCGACGCTGATCAACGACCGCACGAAACTGGTCATTTTAAATTCGCCGCAAAATCCGACCGGCGGCGTATTGGAGAAGGAGGACATCGAAGCGATTGCGGACGTCATTGGAGATCGTGATATCATGGTGTTAACGGATGAGATCTACAGCCGGCTCATCTTTGAAGGTGAGCATCATTCGATCATGTCGATCGATGGAATGAAGGAGCGTTGCATTTTGCTTGACGGATTTTCCAAGACTTATGCGATGACGGGTTGGCGCATGGGGTATGGCATCATGCGCGCTGATTTGGCCACCCACATCGCGCGACTGATGACCAACTCGAACTCTTGCACGGCAAGCTTCACCCAAGTCGCCGGCATTGAGGCGTTGCGTGGACCGCAGGAATCGGTCGACAATATGTGCGCCGAGTTTAAAAAACGGCGCGACGTTATGGTGAACGGACTTAACGAGATTAAGGGATTCTCGTGCCGCTTGCCGAAGGGCGCGTTCTACGTTTTCCCGAATATCAAGAAGACAGAGTGGCGCTCAAAGAAATTGGCAGACGCGCTACTCGAAGACGCGGGCGTAGCGGCCCTTTCTGGAACGGCCTTCGGCGATTTCGGTGAAGGTTATTTACGATTTAGCGTGGCCAACTCGATCGAGAATATCGAGAAAGCGCTGGAGCGCGTCGGAAGTTGGGCGGACAAGAACTTGTAACGGTCAGCGCAGACCTCTTCCGCGGGTCACGCGATGCAAATCGGCTGAGAGA
>DATELT010000021.1:0-3079 GCA_035276245.1 Chthoniobacterales bacterium | reverse complement strand
CACGCTCAGCGATTTGTCGTTCGAGCCGAACGCAAAAGTTTGGGCACAGGTTTGCAGTGAAGCTCACATTTGCACCCGGAAAGTTTGTGGACAAAGCGATCGCTGTTTTTATCAGCGCGCCCGGAGGAAATTCGAGAACGCACAGGTCGTCGTCATCAATCACACGCTCCTTTTCATGCTCCTGGGAGGCATCGAGGAGCAGATGGAACGTGAAAGCGGGTTTCTCTTTCCCAACGATTTTTTGATTTTGGACGAAGCGCACACGGTTGAGCGAACCGCTTCGCGTCAAATCGGGACAATTATCTCGCAGTATCTCCTGCGCGCGACGGTGCAGCGACTCTATAACGCGCGCTCTAAAAAAGGACTGTTTACGGTAACGCGCGACCCTGAAGGAGTGCGATTGGCCGCCGAAATTGTCGAGGAGATCGATCAATTTTTTGAAGCATTGGGCGCGCGCTGTGATTTTCGCAAGGGCCGCGAGTTTCGAGTACGTCGACCAGATATTGTGCCCGACGGCATTACGGGCCGTCTCATTTCGTTGCAGTCACGCGTGGGGGAGGTGGTCAAACGTCAGGATGACGAAATGTTGAAGTCCGAGCTGCAGGAACTTGGCCGACGCCTTTTCGAGGCGCGTCGCGGAATACAAATTTTCCTCGAACAATCAGCCCGCAATCACGTTTACTGGGTCGAGCGGACGGGGAAAATCGGACAACTCCTCACGCTCAATGCCGCGCCGATCGATATTGCGCCAGCTTTGCGGCAAATTCTTTTTCGTGACGGCTGCACCTGCATTATGACCAGCGCCACTCTCGGAGTGGGACGAAAAGATCTGGCCTATTTTCGCACTCGTATCGGAGCGGACGAAGCCGAGCCGCTCCAGCTTGGCAGTCCGTTCAATTTCAAGCAGCAGATGAAAATGTTTGTAGTGCGCAAAATGCCGGATCCGCGGGATGCGGAATATGAAAATGCGCTCGAGCATTGGATCAAACATTTCGTCGGGCGAACCGATGGACACGCCTTTGTCTTGTTCACGAGTTATCGCGTGATGCAGGAGCTGGCGGGACAAATAGAAAATTTTTGCGCGGAACATGATTTGAATCTTCTGGTGCAAGGCGGCGGCATGCCGCGGACGAAATTGCTCGAGCAGTTTAAGAATACGCCCCGGAGCGTTCTGTTCGGGACCGACAGTTTCTGGGGTGGGGTTGATGTGCCCGGCGACGCGCTGCGCAATGTCATTATTACGCGGCTGCCATTCGCCGTGCCAGATCATCCTTTGATTGAAGCAAAACTGGAAAGCATCGAAGCAGCAGGTGGCGATGCCTTCACGGAGTACTCGCTCCCGGAAGCGATCCTGAAATTGCGACAAGGGGTGGGCCGACTCATCCGGACGAAAAGCGATCACGGCATCATCGTCATCCTCGATAATCGAGTCGTAACGAAGCCGTACGGCCGAGCCTTCATGAGCGCGTTGCCGAAGTGTCCGGTGGAGATTTTGTAAGGGTGGCATTAATTGATTGAGTGTTTGGGTTGTCATCCTGAGCGCAAGCGAGAGATCTTGCCGAAGCTGGGGGATGAGACAAAGCGAGCTTGTAATACTCGCCTCGTGAGATCCCTCACCGTCTACGCGGTTGAGGATACAGGGGCGACGAACAGTTAAGGATCACCAATGCTTTATATGTTCCCTTGAACATATCCTAAACATACCTTAAAGTGGGCGTGTGAATGCGCCTGTTTTGTCGATTCCGCCGGTGGTTTTGCCGGAACGCACCGCCAAACAGATCGAGCATGCGAAAGAAACGGAAGGCATTCTCTCGATTTTGCATCAGTGGGGGATTCATACCCTTGGTCAACTTGCGGCCTTGTCCCGCGATGATCTGGCGGCACGACTCGGTGCACGCGCGATTAAACTTTGGGAGCGCGCCAATGGTCTGGCAGAACGAATTTTAAAACTCGTTTCCCCGCCCGAATCGTTCATCGAAAGTTTTGAGTTCGAAAATGAAATCGAAACGATCGAGCCGTTGCTCTTTATCCTGCGTCGGTTTTTGCAGCAACTGGCAACACGTTTAAACGCGATCTATCTCGTCGCCAAAGAACTGCGACTGCGGCTCACTTTTGCCGACAAATCGGACTACGAACGCATTTTCAAAATTCCGCAGCCGACTAACAATGAGGACATTCTTTTCCGGATGCTGCACACGCATCTGGAAAACTTTACCTCGAAGCATCCGATGGTGGCGGTTGAATTGGAATCGCAGCCATCACGCTCCGTGCGGCAACAATTTGGGCTGTTCGAAACCGCATTGCGCGATCCGATGCAATTGCATGAGACGCTGGCGCGTCTTGGTGGATTACTCGGCGCGGATCGTGTCGGCACACCGGTGCTGGAAGAAACGCATCGGCCAGATGCATTCCGGATGAAAGCATTTGTATGGAATCTCTCCGGCCATCCCGCGCGAAGTCGAGAGATCCCGATGCGAAACGAAAAGGCAAGGCCACAGGATCCTTCGACTCCGCTTCGCTCCACTCAGGATGACAGTCTGCCAATTCCCCTTCGTCGTTTTCGAAAACGAACAAAGGCGACGGTGTTACTGGAATATAATCGGCCTGCCCATGTGCGTGCCGCGGCGGTCCGAGCGGGACTGACGATTGACGGTTCGACGGTGGCACAGGAAGGACCGTTTCCGCTTTCCGGAAACTGGTGGGACGAGTGGGCCTGGGCGCGCGTGGAATGGGATGTGGAAATCGAGAATGGAATTATTGCACGCTGTTATTGTGATCAGGACGGATGGGCGATTGATGGAATTTATGATTAAGGAGCCTTGAAGAGTCAAAAGGGTTGAACCGGCAGAATGGTATCGGTCATTTTCGCTGAAGGCTTCAACCCTTGAATGCTTTAATGGTTCAGCGTTTTTATGTCCTACGTCGAACTGCACGCCTGTAGTGCCTTCAGTTTTTTACGCGGCGGATCGTTGCCGGAGCAACTGGTAGAAGTCGCGGCAGAATTGGAACTACCGGCGCTGGCCTTGCTCGATCGCAATGGGGTTTACGGTGCCCAGCGATTTTCCGTGGCGGCGCGAGA
>DATELT010000020.1:0-4979 GCA_035276245.1 Chthoniobacterales bacterium | reverse complement strand
TTCGACTGCTCGAGCACGATTTCTTTTTCCAGAAGCAACGTTCGACCTGCTTCCAACGCAATCACTCGAATTTTTGCTTCCGCCGCCACTGAAATCGTCTCGGGCCCGACAACAGGGACGTCGAAACGCATGTCTTGATCCGGCTTTGCCACCTTGATTACAACGGCACCGTTACCTGCGAGTTTGCCACCTCGATGTATCGTCTCGTTGGTTCCCTCAAATCCTTCCACCGCGAGGACGGTTCCGTTTTTCACAATCACTGTTTGCCCGATATCGAAGGCTGCGACTTTTCGCGCGATCTCCCAGCCGAAATCGACGTCCGACTTTTCACGGCGCGAGAGCTTCGGGCCTGCGATCAAATCTCTCGTTACAAGAAAATCTTCCAGAAATGTCGTTGCCGGCAGCAGAGTGACACCGATTTTTTCGAGTTCCCCGGAAATAGCGCGAAAGATGGATTCGGCATTACGGCGCTTGAGTTTTGCGAGCAAAAGCAAAGCACGCCAGTCGGGGTGAAGATCAAACAAGTTCCGGGGCGCAATTTGCCCCGCCATGATTGCGTCGCTGATTTTGCCATCCCGCAAACTAGCCAACATGCGGCTCAGCTGACCTACCCGGATCCAACAAATCTCGTCGACTAGTTCGACCAGCGTCGCATCTGTCTCACCCTCGAAAGCAATGGCGAAGATCTTTCGCACGCCCGCCGTTCGTGCCGCGCGCGCGAGTTCCCGCGGATAAATGCCGTTGCCGGCTATGATGGCGAGCTGAGTGGGCGCGTGCAAGTTCGCGCAAAAAGTTCTATGAATGGCGCCGACGTTTAACGTGCAATTGTGCGAGCGCTTTTTGCAGCGATGCCTGAATGGCAGCGACCTCCTCGGCACTGTGATCTTCTTTCATCGCGGCTTGCGCGCGGGCGACCGCGGCCTCGGCTGCCGTGATGTCAATTTTCTCCGTTTGCAGCGCCATGTCGGTCAAAATTGAAACGCCGTCGGATTTGATTTCGACAAAACCTTCGCCAATCGCCATTGCGCTTTCGCGACCGTCTTTCACGATCCGAAGCTCGCCCGGCTTCAATGCCGTTAACACCGGCACGTGATTTGGATACACACCGAGCTCGCCTTCCGATCCCGGTAACGTGACCATCTCGACGTCTTCGGAATAGATCTTTTCCTCCGGAGTAACGATTTCGAGCTTCAGCGTGGCCATAATTGTTCTTTGAAGCGTTAAAGCGGGTCGGCCAAATACTCTCCTGTATCGCTTAAACGCTTCATCGCTTTATCGCTTCAACCTTCTTTGATCGTGTCGATGTTCCCCTTCATGTAGAAGTTCGCTTCCGGAACTTCGTCGTGTTTGCCTTCGAGAATTTCTTTGAAGCCCTGAACAGTTTCCGCAATCGGCACGTATTGACCTTTCGTTCCGGTGAACACCTCTGCGACGTGGAAGGGCTGACTGAGGAAGCGCTGAATCTTGCGCGCGCGATTCACGGTTAGCTTGTCCTCGGGACTGAGTTCATCCATTCCAAGGATGGCAATGATGTCCTGCAAATCCTTGTAGCGTTGCAACACACGCTGCACCCCACGCGCCGTGTTGTAGTGATCCTCGCCGACAATTTCGGGCGCGAGCGATTTTGAGGTCGATGCCAGCGGATCGACCGCGGGGTAAATTCCGAGCTCCGCGATCGAACGCTCGAGCACGATGGTCGAATCCAAATGCGCGAATGTGTTCGCGGGAGCGGGATCCGTCAGGTCGTCCGCCGGCACGTAAACCGCCTGGAACGACGTGATCGAACCTTTCTTGGTCGAAGTGATTCGCTCCTGCAAATCACCCATCTCCGCCGAAAGGGTGGGCTGATAACCGACCGCGCTCGGGGTTCGGCCCAGCAGCGCCGACACCTCCGAGCCCGCTTGCGAGAAGCGGAAGATGTTATCGATGAAGAGGAGGACGTCCTGGTTGCGTTCGTCCCGGAAAAACTCCGTCATTGCGAGGGCGGAAAGTCCGACGCGCAACCGTGCGCCCGGCGGCTCGTTCATCTGGCCATAAACCATTCCCACTTTCGATTTCGATAAATCCTTTTGATCGATCACGCCCGCTTCGCTCATTTCGTGGTAAAGATCGTTGCCTTCGCGCGTGCGCTCCCCCACTCCCGCGAAAACTGAAACTCCCCCATGGCCTTTCGCGATGTTGTTCATCAGCTCCATGATAACAACGGTCTTGCCCACGCCGGCTCCACCGAACGCGCCTACTTTGCCGCCCTTCGAAAACGGGCAGATCAAATCGATCACTTTAATTCCGGTCTCAAGAATTTTAACTTTGGTGTCCTGCTCGGTCAGCTCGGGCGCAGGACGATGAATCGGATAGCGCTTGGCAAATTTTACCGGACCTCTGTTGTCCACCGGATCCCCGGTAACGTTGAAGACACGACCAAGAACGCCCTCACCCACTGGAACTGTGATTGGACCGCCGGTGTCGTTCACGCTCATCCCACGCTTCAAACCCTCTGTTCCTGACATGGCGATCGAACGCACCCAGTTTTCGCCAAGCTGCAGCTGGACCTCGAGCGTCAGCTTGGTCGGATTGCCGTTGACCTCGTAATCGACCTCGAGTGCGTTATAAATTTTCGGCATGCTTTTCTCGTCGGGGAACTCGACGTCCACGACCGGCCCAATGACTTGAACGATATTTCCTTTATTCATAAACCTTAATTAACCGCCAAGCGCCATTTGGGCAGTCGCGATCTCGAGCAACTCGGTCGTAATTCCGGCCTGACGCATTTTGTTGTATTCAAGAGTCAGATCCTTGATGAACTGGTTTGCATTGTCGGTTGCATTCTTCATTGCGACCATTCGCGCGCTGTGCTCGGACGCGCGCGCATCGAGGATCATTTGGAAAACCTGATATTCGACGTAATACGGCAACATGATGTCGAGCACTTCGACCGCGTTCGGCTCGAAAATGTAACCAAGCATTGGATCGACATCTTCCGTGCGTTGGATCATTCCCAACGGATCGACTGCACCTTCAGTGCGCTCGCCTTTCGGCAAATCGAAACGACTTATCGGTAAGAGCGTCTGAATGACCGGACGTTGGTTAATCGTATTGATGAAATGCGTGTAAAGCACTGAGACCTTGTCCACGTCTCGGCTGAGAAATTTTTCTAGGCAGAATTTTGCCAGTGGTTTGCTTTCGACGAAACTCGGAGCATCCTTTAATTCAAAGTCGGCGATTAGCTCTCGCTTTGTCCGGGCAACGAACTGCCGGGCCTTCCTCCCAGTCACGACGAACACCGTTTTGCTTTGGTCGAAGTTCGCCGCTTCACGAAAAAGATTGGTGTTTAGCGCGCCCGCCAGACCTTTGTCGGTGCTGATAATTAGCACCAATTCCTTTTTCACTTCGCGAATGTGGAGCAGCGGATGCAAAGTCGGGTCAGTCCTCGTTTGCAATGAAACGAGCACTTTGTTCATCAACGCGGCATAGGGACGGCCGGCGAGCGCGTGCTGCTGCGCTTTGCGCATCTTCGAGGCGGCGACCATCTGCATCGCCTTTGTGATTTGCGACGTGTTGCGGATCGATCTGATCCGCCGCCGTATGTCCTGCGTGTTTGCCATTGGTCGTTAGGCCAAAATTATTGCCAGGTCGTTTTGAATTCCTCCAGCGCGCTCTTCAGTTGGGATTCGAGATCCTGATCGAGCTGCTTTTTCTCGCGAATTGCTCGCAGCATCGCCTCCTTGCGTGTCTGCAACCAATCCTGCAGCTTCAACTGAAATTCTTTCACCCGCTCGACCGGCACGGAATCGATGTAGCCGTTTTGCATCGCCCACATGACCGAAACCTGTTCTTCGACCGGGATCGGGTTGTACTGTATCTGCTTGAACAATTCGACAATCCGCTGACCACGATCGAGTCGCCCTTTAGTAGCGGTATCGAGATCTGAACCGAACTGCGCGAACGCCGCGAGCTCGCGGAACTGGGCGAGGTCGAGCTTCACTTTGCCGGCGACCTGCTTGATCGCCTTAATCTGCGCGGCGGAACCGACGCGGCTCACCGACAATCCTACGGAGATGGCTGGACGCACGCCTTGATAAAAAAGATCGGTCTCAAGATAAATCTGGCCATCGGTGATCGAGATGACATTGGTGGGAATGTAAGCCGAAACGTCGCCAGCCTGCGTCTCAATAATCGGGAGCGCCGTTAACGACCCGCCGCCGTATTCGTCGGAAACCCGCGCGGCGCGCTCGAGCAAACGCGAGTGAAGATAAAAAACGTCGCCGGGATATGCTTCGCGGCCAGACGGACGCTTCAATACGAGCGAAACCTGGCGATACGCGACAGCATGTTTCGACAAATCGTCGTAGATGATGAGTGCGTCCATGCCGTTGTCCATGAACCACTCGCCCATCGCGGCTCCGGCAAATGGCGCGAGATACTGATTCGTGGCGCTATCGGAAGCGGGCGCAGAGAGGATCGTTGTGTAGGGCATCGCGCCTTCGCGCTCAAGAATATCAAGTGCGCGCGCCACGTTGGAATTCTTCTGACCAACCGCGACGTAAATACAGTAGAGCGGCCTATAATCCTTATCCCCTGCATCTTGAGCCCCTTTGTTCAAACGCGCCTGACTAATAATCGTGTCGATAGCAATCGTTGTCTTGCCAGTCGCGCGGTCACCGATAATCAATTCGCGCTGGCCGCGGCCAATCGGAATCATTGCATCGATGGCCATGATGCCGGTCTGGACCGGTTGACTGACGCTGCGGCGTTTGATTACGCCGGGTGCAATTTTCTCCAGCGGATAAAATGTGTCCGACTTGATCTCGCCTTTACCATCGAGCGGCTCGCCTAGGGTGTTCACGACACGACCGAGCAATGCCTTGCCCACTGGGACCGAGAGCAGGCGACCGGTGGTTTTCGCCTCGTCTCCCTCGGAGATTTTTGTGGCATCACCGAGCAAAATCGCGCCGACTTCGGTTTCTTCGAGGTTCAGCGCC